>DASUAC010000118.1:0-5712 GCA_035763985.1 Jatrophihabitans sp.
GGCCCGACCCCCTGGCAGTACGCGACCGCCACCCCTCGGTCGATCTCCGGCATCTCCTGGACCTCGACCGGATCGTGCAGCAAGGTCAGCAGCTCATGCTGTTCGACGAACCGGGTGGTCTCGGCCAGCGCCGCCCGGCACCGGTCCAGGATGTCCGCGCTGGTCGGCACGTCGGCGGCCAGCCGGTCGAACTCGGCCGCGATCTCGGCGCGGCCGGCCGACCGGCCCAGCCGGGCACCGACCAGCTCGGCCAGCTCGGCCTCGATCCGGCCCAGTTCGGCATGGGCCTGCTCGAGCAGGTCGGCCGGCCGCCACGGGGTGGCCAGGGTCAGGGCCAGCTTGCGGGCGTACAACTCTTCGCCGAGCCGCAGGTACGGCCGGGCGCCCGTGAGCCGCTCGCGCAGCCAGGCCTGATGGTCCAGCACCGCCTCGGCGGCACGCTCGATCGGCTCGGTGAGTTCGGCCGACACGCCGGCCTGCTCGGCGAGCCGGGCGATCTCGCCGGTGATCAGGGCGTGGCTGCCGGCCAGCTGCCCGATCGCGGTCTCCAGGTGCGTCGCGGGCGGATCGACCAGTCGCTGCCGGGCGGCGGCCAGATGGTCCGGCACCGCCCGGAGCCGGCCGGCCACGCTCGTCAGCCGCTCCGGCAACGGCGCGAAATCCTGCGCGATCACCGCGTACAACGCCCGTCCGGGGTTGTGCCGCAACGCATCCCAGGCCGGCTCGGCCAGCTCCGTCAGCGACAGCAGTTCGGCCCGCGCCTTGGTGCGCAGGATCTCCCGGTCCACCGAGGCCGCGGTGTCCAAGCCGGTCAGTGTGTCGAGCCGGTCGAGCAGCCGGTTCAGTTCGGCCCGCCGCCGGTCGGCCGCGGCCTGGCTGGGATCGCCGAGCCGATCGTCGTGATCATGGTTGCCCAGGACGGTCGCTTCGGCCGGGTACTCCGCGCAGTATGCCGCGATCGCCCCGGTCGCAAGCTCGGTGAACTGATTCGTCACCCACGCGAGGTTAGTCGCCAGCCACCGGATGGAAGCAGCAGGTTCCGGTGGCGCCGGTGTTCATGTTCACCGTCTGGTCCGGATCCAGGCTGCCCCGCACGTACATCCCGCCGTAGCCCAGGCTGCCGAAGAACGCGGCCCAGTTCAGCGACCACTGCTGCGGGCCGTCATCGGCCGGGAACCACTCGGCGGTCGGCCGGACCCGGCGCTGCAGGACGTACGGTCCGTCCATCGCCGCCTCCAGTTGCTGCCGCCACTCGTCGGCCGAGGTGAGCCAGCCGGGCACCACGCCGATCCCGCCGTGCATCATGGTGGGCTTGATGATCAGTTCCGGCTGTGCTGCCAGCGCATGCTCGAACAGGTCCACCGAGCGCTCGGCCACCGTCACCCGGCCGGGCCGGATCATCCGGGTCCACGGCAGGATCCGGTCCAGGCCGGCCAGCTCCCCGGCGGGGTAGCAGTGCCGGTACTGCTCGTCGGACAGCAACGCCAGCGCCCCCTTGCTGCCGTAGAGGTCGGCATCCATCGGGGTGAACAGCGCCACCTCACCGCGTTCGGCCGCCCGCAGCACCGGATCGATCAGCCCGGGGCCGCTGGGATCCAGTAGATCCTCCATCAGGAACAGCCGGTACACCACGTCGATCGCCCGCTCGCCGAGCCAGACCCGGCCGTCGGCGCAGCGCAATTGGCCGACGTGGCAGGGGTAGCACTGCAGTCCGTACGGCGCGAGCACCGCGGCGCTCTGGTACAGGCTCTGCTCCAGCGTCTCGAAGCTCGCCGGCCAGTCGGCCAGCGCGACCACCGGCCGGCTGCCGGGGGCGAGCCCGCACTCGTCGAACAGGGTGGCGGCCAGCCCGTCCAGCGGATCGACGTAGCCGAGCTCATGCTGACGGACGAAGTCGCCGATGAACGGCTGCTCGACCATCACCTTGTTCAGCACCGAACCGTCCAGGCCGCCGAGCGCCGCGCCGTAGTTCATCTCGAGCACCCGGAAACCCTGTTCGTCCAGGTACATGTCGGCCCGGCTCATCTTCGACGCGGGACCCGGCGCACCGCGCAGCACCAGTTCGATCTGCGCCTCGGTGATGCCGACCGCCCGGGCGAACGCGGTCATGCTGCCGCCGAAGATCCGGTGCGGCAACGCGGCCAGTGCCTCGTGCAGCAGGCGCAGGTCGGCGCCCAGTTGCTCGATCTGCCGGTACGACAGGAAGACCGGCCGGCTCAGTGAACGGCCGAAGTACGTGGTGTCGACCGTGCACGGCAGCACCGCGTCGAGAATCTCCGACGGCGCCACTCCGCTTGCCGCGAAGCCGTCCAGGTAGGCCTCGGTGAGCGCCTCGGCGGTCACCGACTGTCTGGTGGTCATGCAGCGACTTCCTCCTCCGTGCTGATGGTGGTGAGCTCGGGGTTGCGCATGCCGGCCAGGGCGAACGCGAGTCCGATCGCACAGCCGGCGGCGCAGCACGCCCACACCGCGCTGCCGACCGCGCGGTAGATCGCCACGCCCAGCACCGGGCCGACCGCGGCGCCCAGGTTGAACATCGTCTGCATCGAGGCGATGTAGCGGCCGCGCAGCGCGCCGGGCGCGATCCGGCCGGGGTAGGCGGCCATCGTCGGCCCGGCGGTGATCTCGGCGATGGTCCAGATCAGCGTGCCGGCGATGAACACGCCCACCCCCCAGGGCAGCGCGTAGGTCAACTGGCCGAGGGCCAGCAGGCCGAAACCGATCGTCACCACCACGGCCACCGGCAGCCGCTGGGTGAGTTTGGTCAGCAACAGTTCGCAGGAGATCACCATCAGGCCGTTCAACGTGATGGCGGCGCTGTACCAGATGGTGGCCGCCCCGGCGGCAGCCATCGCCAGCGGCAGGGTGCTGACGTATTGCATGTACACCGCGATGTTCACCAGCACCGCTAGCAGATAGAGCACGTAGCGTCGATCGGCGAGCACCGCTCGATAACCGCTCTGCCGCTTGAGGGCCGGATCCGGCGCCGGCCGGTCCCGGCCGCGGGACGGCAGCGTGATGATCGCGATCAGCCCGTACGCCACCGCGGTCAGCGCATCGCACCAGAACAGCAACTGGTAGGACACCGCGATCAACGCCGAGGCCAGCAGCGGCGCGGCGGTGGTGCCCACGTTCACCGCCAGCCGGTACATCGCGAAGATCATCACCTGCTGATGCGGCGGGGTTCGTTCCGACAGCATCGCCGAGGCGACCGGCAGGTAGAACCTGCTGACCGTGCCGACCGCGAACACGGTGACCAGCAGCATCGGCAGATTGCGCAGGTAGAGCACCGCGAGCAGCAGCACCGCGTAACCGGTCATCGAGGCGAAGGTCGCGAACCGCGGCCCGAGCCGGTCGGTGAAGGCGCCGCCGATCAGCACCCCGGCGAAGCAGCCGGCGCCGTAACAGCCCAGCGCGGTGGCCGCCGCGATGTCGCTGAAGCCGCGGTGGGTCAGGAAGAGCACCAGGAACGTCTGCAGGAAACCGCCGAGCTGGTTGACCAGCACGCCGGCCAGCATCGCCCGCACCGGCAGCGAGGATTGGCGCAGGGTGATCCAGATGCCGGCCTGGTCGGCCTGCCTGGTCTCGGCCAGGGCGGCCATCAGCACACCATCGCGGATCGCCCCGCATCGGTCGAATTGGGCAGCAATTCACCGATGTTCAAAGGGGAATTGTGAAGTGCAGGCGACATGGCACATGCCTCCTCGATTGGTGCACATAGTGGCAACCAGCGACCGGCGCGTCAATAGCGCAGCCGAGGTCGCCGCGACCTGTTCGGCCCGGCCGGTACCGTCGGCGGCGGAGGAGGCGGCATGGCGACGGTGTCTGATGTCCGGCAGGTGGCGCACGCGCTGCCCTACACCACCGAGGGTTTCGTCCGTGACCACCGCAAGTTCCGAGTCGGTCGCATCGTGTACGCAGCGGTGTCGCCCGATGAACGGCAGCTGGGGTTCGGCTTCCCCAAGGAACAACGAGCCGGCCTGGTGGCCGCCGACCCGGTCAAGTTCGTGCTGCCGTCCGCCGCGGACCTGCGCTACAACTGGGTCGAGAGCCGGCTGGCAGAACTCGACCGGACGGAGCTGGCCGAGCTGCTGCTGGACGCCTGGTGCATCGTCGTCTCGGCCAAGCGGTCCGCCGCCTTCCTGGCCACCCTGCCGGCCGACTGGCCGAGGACTGTCTACGGCTACTGACTCCAACGATTCGACCGACTTACTGCGCGCGTATCGGACGGTAAGCACCGCTCGTTCTCCAAGCGGGCAAAGTATTGACAGCGATTAGAAGACGCTCCTAGCATCCCGCGCTAACGGGGCGTCGAATTCAAGGTCATTCCTCTTCCCGCCTATTTCGTTCGGGGACAAGTCAGTCATCGCGCACTGTGGCTGCGGAAATTGCAGCCGCAACAATTCGTGCTGCCATCAGGGAGGGGTGTCACAAGCGCTTGAGTTCCATTTCGAATTACCACTTCGAAATACTGCATCGAAAAATAGCGAGATGCAATCGTCCTCGACGAGCCGTCGAATTCCCGAAAAGGAGAAATTGTCCATGACTCCAAGAAAGCGGACCTTCCGCATCGTTGTGGGCGGTGCCGCAATCGCGATGCTCGCACTCGGCACTCCGGCGGCCGCGGCCGGCGTCCATCCCGGCAACGTGAACCTGCCGATCTCGTCCTGGGGGCACGGCCGCACCCAGGTCGTCGACATCACCATGTCCACCACGAGCGAGTTCACCGCACCGAGCAAGGTCAACGCGGGCTGGGTCACCTTCCGGGTGGGCTCGGCCGACACCGACTACCACGGCTTCGAAGTGGTACGGCCGAACCCCGGCCACACCATCGACGACATCCTGACCGACCTGCAGATGGGGCTGGGCGTCGACCCGTCCCAGGAGGCGCTCGGGGCTCGTCAGCTGGTCCGGGACGGCACCCTGATGGGCGGCGTGGTGCCGAGCGTGTACGCGCCGATGGAGGCCACCCTGCCGATGACGCCGGGCACGTACTACATGTTCGACTTCGCGGAGTTCGACCAGGCGACGCCGGTGAACGTGCACACCCTGCGGGTGGTCGGCCACATGAACTGGGCCGGCATGCCGGCCTTCGACTCGGTGGTCGGGATGTACATGAACGCCCAGGACATGCCGACCTTCGCAGCACCCACCGACTTCTCCTCGACCGGCACCTTCCTGGTGTACGGCCAGGGCGACGAGCTGCACGAAGCGGTGTTCCGGCCCACCCAGCCGGGCGTCACCGACCAGTACATCAGCGACTTCTACACGGCGCTGGACACCGGTCAGCCGCTGCCCGGCCCGTCGCCGTGGACCGACATCCAGCACGGCTTCAACGCCATGTCACCCGGCCAGTTCGCGGTGTTCCACCTCGACCTGCCGCCCGGCCAGTACGCGCTGGCCTGCTACGTGCCCAGCGACGAGACCGGACTGCCGCACGCCCACATGGGCATGCACCAGATGGTGACCCTGCACTAGCGACGGTTGGCCCGGCAGCCGCCCCCGGCGGCTGCCGGGCCGGCGTCCGCTACCTGCTCCGGATCACCAACGCCCGCTCGGCCGCGTCCAGCGCGGAGTAGAACTCACTGATGTACGCATCGGTGACACCCGGCTGGGTGGGCCGGAAGACCGCCTCGTGCAGTTCGTCGCCCTGGCCGTAGACCAGGAAGCTGCCCTGGGACGAGAAGTCGGTGGGTGCGGCGAAGACCGGCA
>DASUAC010000119.1:0-12681 GCA_035763985.1 Jatrophihabitans sp.
AACCCGTACATGGCCGCCGAACGCGGCTACGTCGACACCGTGATACCGCCGTCGCAGACCCGTGCGCAGATCGTGCGCGGGCTGCGCATCCTGCGTACCAAACGGGACACCCTGCCGCCGAAGAAGCACGGGAACATACCGCTATGAGCCGAGCTTGCGCATGACCGACGAGCCGAGCCCGGACAGGCCGGTGTTGCGTGTCGTCCGCGGGGAGCCGACGCCGGAGGAGTTGGCCGCGGTCACCGTGGTGCTGACCGCGCTGGCCCGCCGCGGCCCGAAGCCGGCGGCGCCGCCGGCCGGCGGCTGGTCCGACCTGTCGCTGCGGATCCGGCGGATCCCGGCGCCCGGCCCCGGCGCTTGGCGCAATTCCGCTTGGAGCTGAGCCGAATCTCGGGCCGAGGACTGAGCCGAAGCTCGGCCTGGCAAGGTTTCCCCGCTTCGTAAGGCGCATTCGCCCCTCGGTTGGCCGAGACTGGACGGATGCGGCCGCTCGTCCTGCCCCGCCCGGCGGCACGCCGTGTGCGCTGGCCGGAGCGTCCGCCGCACTGGCCGGTGTTGCGCTCGACGGTGCGCGGGCCGGCGGTGACCGCTCGGATCGGCCGGTTGCTCGGCATCGGGTTCGGCATCTGCTTCGTGACCGGCCTGCTCAGCCACTACCAGTACCACCCGTGGCAGTGGCTGCCCGTCCCGGCCGCGCCGTACTGGGGTTACCGGCTCACCCAGGGATTGCACGTGATCACCGGGCTGTGTTGCATCCCGCTGCTGCTGGTCAAGCTCTGGTCGGTGTTCCATCGGCTGCTGGTGTGGCCGCCGGTACGTTCGCTGCGGCATGCCGCCGAGCGCGGCTCGATCGCGATCCTGGTCGCCGCCTCGGCGTTCCAGCTGGTCACCGGGTTGCTGAACATCCTGCAGTACTACCCGTGGCCGTGGGGTTTCGTCGCGGTGCACTACTGGATGTCCTGGGTGCTGGTCGGCTCGCTGCTGCTGCATGTCGCCGTGCAGTTGCCGGCGATCCGGTCCGGGCTGGCCGAGCGGGTATGGCGAGCACCGCGGCAGACGCCGGACGAATCCGGCCCCGGGCCGCAGGGCCTGTCCCGGCGCGGCGTGCTGCTCGCCGGTGGCGCCGGGATCGCGCTGGTCGGCGCCGGCACGGTCGGCCAGGTGATCCCGGCGTTGCAGCCGGTCGCGTTGCTGGCGCCGCGGCAACCGCGCCGGGGACCGCTGGGCGTACCGGTCAACCGGACCGCGCAGGCCGCCGGGGTGATCCGGCAGGCACAGTCGCCGCAGTACCGGCTCAGCGTGCACGGCCCCCGGCTGATCGTGCTGACCCTGTCCGAGCTGGAGTCCGAGCCCACCGTGCAGACCGAGCTGCCGATCGCGTGCGTGGAGGGCTGGAGCATCCAGGCACACTGGCGCGGCATCCGGTTGCTGGATCTGGTGCGGCGGGCCGGCGGGGACGCCTCGTCCCGAGTGACCGTGCACTCGCTGGAGCGCGGCTCGGCCTACTCCTCGTCCGTGATCAGCGGCAGCCAGCTACCGCATGCGGTGCTCGCCACCCACCTGAACGGCAGCCGGATAGACATCGATCATGGTTATCCGATCAGGCTGATCGCGCCGGACCGAGCCGGCGTGCTGCAGACCAAGTGGCTGACCCGGATCGACGTGGCCTGATGCCGGCGACCAGCGTCTCGCGCGGCCGGTTGCTGATCGGCGCGATCGGCACCGCGATGCTGGGCTACGGCGTCGTCCGGATCTTCACCGACGCCAAGGACACCAAGCCGGTCGCGCTGGCCAAGTGGCTGCTCGCCGCGTTGCTGGTGCATGACGTGCTGATCGCACCGGCGGTGCTCGGGGTCGGCTGGCTGCTGGTGCGGTTCGTACCGCCGCGCGCCCGCCGCTACCTGCAGGCCGGCTTGATCTGCGGCGGACTGGTCAGCGCCCTCGGCGTCCTGCTGATCTGGCGCCAGGGCAAGGTGGGCGCAGCCTCGCTGGCCCTGCTGCAGCAGGACTACCGGCGCAATCTGCTGATCCTGCTGGCCCTGGTGGCCGCCGGCTGCCTGGCCGGTTACCTGGCCGAGCTGTTCCGGCTGTCCGAGCGGCTGCGGTGGCCGAACTGGAGGAAGACCCGGCCGCCGGCCGACCAGTAGTCCCGCAGCACCAGACCGGCCATGTTCGCATGCCGGATCAGCGCGGCCGAGCCGACCACCGCCCAGTGGAACTGCGGGCCCATCACCTTGCCGTCGCTGACGAATCGCACCTGCAGCACCTGGTCCAGCTCCGGATCCGGCGCGCTGGCCTCGACGATCACAGTGCCGCCCCGCGCCATCAGACCGGCCAGCCGGCCGAGCAGTTCGGCGACGTCGCCGCCGATGCCGATGTTGCCGTCCAGCAACAGCACGGTCGGCCAGCGACCCTCGCCGGGCAGCCGCTGGAACACGCTGCGGGTCAGCGCCGGTGCGCCGCGGCGCTGGGCGAGCCCGACCGCGACGTCGGCGATGTCCACCCCGAGTGCCACCTTGCCCATGCAGGCCAGCGCATGCACGATCCGGCCCGGTCCACAACCGACGTCCAGCACCGGCGGGACGCAGACGTCCAGCACCGTCCGGTCGGCCGCGTCGGCATCGGCCAGGTAACGCGAGATGGCCAGCGGAAGCTCGGTGCCGTCCTCGGCCCGCAGGCTGAGCGGGCCGGCCTCCCGCAGCGCCGTCTCGTACGCCGACAGCGCACCTTCCATCATTGATCACCTGCCCGAATCAGGCGCCACTGCAAGGCGAATCGTGTCTGCGGTGCGGCTCGTGCCACCGTGTGGGCCGAGCTTTCGGTGTCCACGTCGGTCAACGTGGCCAGCGACTGCACGGCCATGCCGCCGGCCAGCAGCCGGCGGTGCTGCTCGGCGCCGGTCACCTCGGTGGACATCGGCACGCCGGGGATGAACTCCGGTGCCCGGGCGGGTTCCCGGAAGCCGATGCTCCAGAAGCCGCCGTCGGTGGCCGGACCGAGGCAGGCGTCGTACCGGTCCGGGTCGAAGCAGAGCAGTTCGGCCGACAGTTGCGGGGTGTCCATGCCGACCAGCACCGCCGGTCCGTCCGGCACCGCGGCGAACCCGGCGGCCAGCCGCTGGTCCAGGCCGGCCCCGGCCTGCGGCAGCACCCGCCAGCCCGGCGGCACCAGGCCGGCCGGATCGCCGTCGAGCAGAAGCACCTTGTCCGCACTGGGGAAACCCTGCAACGCGTGCAGCGTGTCGGCCAATGCGGCAGCGGCCAGCCGGGCGGCCTGGCCGGCCGTGCAGCTGCCGATCAACCGGGTCTTGACCCGGCCGGGCACCGGCCGCTTGGCGATCACCAGCAGGGTACGGATGCCGGTCGACGGGCCGGCCCGGCCATTCCCGGCGCTGCCGCGTGGATGATCAGACACGTCCCAACACCGCCGACATGTCGTGGATCGCCTGGGCGGTGCCGCGGACCGTGCCGGTCACCTTGGACCGGCCGGCCCGCGGCCGGTACTCGATGTCCCGCTCGACGATCCGCCAGCCCGCCCGGGCCGCCAGCAGCACGGTTTCCAAGGGGTATCCACTGCGCCGGTCCAACTGGTCGAGGCCGAGCAGGTCGGCCCGCCGGGCCACGCGCAGCGGCCCGATGTCGTGCAGCGGCACGCCGGTACGCAGCCGGATCCGCCAGGCCAGCGCCCGATTGGCCAGCCGGGCGTGCGCGGGCCAGGCCGACCACTGCCGCGGCCGGCGGCGGCCGACGACCAGGTCCGCGGTGCCGCCGAGTACCGGCCGGACGAACTCGGCCAGTTCTGCCGGATCGACCGAGGCGTCGCAGTCGCAGAAGGCCACCAGCTCGGCGGTGGCGGCCAGCAGGCCGGCATGACAGGCCGCGCCGTAGCCACGCTGCGGGCAGCGGACCACCTGGGCGCCGAGCGCCTCGGCGAGCTCGGCACTGCCGTCCCGGCTGCCGTTGTCGACCACGACGGCCCGGCTGCCGGCCGGCAACCGGCGAAGCACCCAGGGCAGCGCCGCGGCCTCGTCCAAACAGGGCAAGATCACATCCAGCACCTGTCCGACGGTACGTGCCGGGGCGGGCCACGCCGCCCGGCAACGGCTTACGAGACGGGGAAATCCGCCCGATCCGGCCGTCCGGGCGGCGCGCGGGCGCTCACATTTCTGTAAGACTGCAATCCATGGCCCGCGTACTC
Organism: Jatrophihabitans sp.; assembly: GCA_035763985.1. Classification (GTDB taxonomy): domain Bacteria; phylum Actinomycetota; class Actinomycetes; order Mycobacteriales; family Jatrophihabitantaceae; genus Jatrophihabitans_A. Next base: position 4,198 of record DASUAC010000119.1, read on the forward strand.
ATCGTCGAGGACGACCCGACCGTATCGGAGGTCCTGGTTTCCTACCTGAACCGAGCCGGGCACGAGACCTGGTCCGAGAACGACGGTCGGGATGCCGCCACGCTGCTGACCAGCGATCAGGCTGGCGACATCGACCTGGTGATCCTCGACCTGATGCTGCCCGGCCTGGACGGCATCGAGATCTGCCGGCTGCTGCGGCAGGCGCACCCCGAGCTGCCGGTGATCATGCTGACCGCGCTGGGCCAGGAGGATGACCGGATCGCCGGCTTGGAGGTCGGCGCCGACGACTACGTCACCAAGCCGTTCTCGCCGCGCGAGTTGGTGCTGCGGGTGGAGTCGGTGCTGCGCCGCAGCCAGACCGCGCACGCCGAACCGTCCAAGCTGATCACGCTCGGCCCGCTCACCATCGACACCGCCGCCCGCCGGGCCACCAAGAACGGCACGGAGCTGTATCTGACCGCGCGGGAACTGGATCTGCTCGCCTACCTGATGGCCCGGCCGGGCACCGCCTACACCCGGACCGAGCTGATGGCCGCGGTCTGGGGCTGGACGTTCGGCGACCAGTCCACCGTCACGGTGCACGTGCGGCGGCTGCGCGAGAAGATCGAGGACGATCCGCAGAACCCGCGGCTGATCCAGACGGTGTGGGGCGTCGGATACCGGATGGAAGCACCGTGATGTCGCAGTTGATCACGCGGTTGAACGCGGTGATCCGTCGGTTCGAAAAGGATAATCTCCGATGATGCACACGGCCGACATCGTCCTGACCGCTCTGCTCTGGGGGTTCGGCGGCGGAGTGCTCGCCTGGCTCGCCACCTGGCCGGTGCGCCGCCGGTCCCAGCTCGGGGTGCTGATCTCGGTGTCCCTGGTCGCCACCGTGGCCTCGGTCGCCGCGGTGTTCGGCAACACCCGGGCGATGCTGCTGGAGACCGACGGGGCACTGACCACCGTGATCGTCGCGCTGGTGGCCGGATTCATGTCCGCGCTGGCGGCCACCTTCGCAGCGTTCACCTTCGCCCGCGACAGCCGGTCGGTGCACGCCGCGGTCGACGCGCTCCGGCAGGGCCGGGTACCGGACTCCGACGGCCGCCGGCTGTCCGGCGAGCTGAACCGGCTGCACACCGAACTGGCCGAGACCGCCCGCACCCTGGCCGAGTCCCGCGACCGGGAGCGGGCGTTGGAAGCCTCCCGGCGCGAACTGGTCGCCTGGGTGTCGCACGACCTGCGCACCCCGCTGTCCGGCCTGCGTGCGATGGCCGAGGCGCTGGAGGACGGCGTCGCCACCTCGCCGGAGCGATACCACAAGCAGATCCGGATCGAGGTGGATCGGCTGACCGGCATGGTGGACGACCTGTTCGAGATCTCCCGGCTGCAGGCCCGCGCGCCGCGCACCCGCACCGACCGGGTCAGCCTGGACGACCTGGTCTCCGACTGTGTCGCCGCCCTGGAACCGGTCGCCGGGCTGCAGGGCGTCCGGTTGATCGGCCGGGCCACCTCGGCCGCCGAGGTGGTCGGCAACGGCTCGGAGCTGAACAGGGCGCTGACCAACCTGCTGATCAACGCCATCCGGCACACCGGCCCGGACGGCACCGTGCAGATCGTGCTGCGGGCCACCGACGACCCGGACGCCCCGGCGGCCGAGGTGACGGTCTCCGACGAGTGCGGCGGGATCAAGCCGGACGACCTGGCCCGGGTGTTCGACGTGGGCTTCCGCGGCGAGCCGTCGCGTACCCACCAGCCGGGCCTGGGCGCCGGTGCCGGACTCGGCCTGGCGATCACCCGCGGCATCGTGGCGGCACACGACGGCAGCGTCATGGTGCGCAATTCCGAGGGCGGTTGCGCCTTCACCGTCCGGCTGCCGTTGGCCGGCTGAGCCCTTTTGCCGGCTGAGCGCTTTTGCCGGCTGAGCGCTTTTGCCGGCTGAGCATTTTGCCGGCTGAGCATTTTGCCGGCTGAGCATGTGTCGCAGTAGTGCGGACAGTGCCGGGGCGGTCAGCTCCGGATCGTCGCCCGGTCCTCGGGATCGGCCAGCGATGCCAGCCCGCCCTCGATCAGCCAGCGCAGTTGACGAGTCCGCGCACCGGCCTCGGCCGCGTGCCGCAGGGCGGCCCGTACCGTGTCGGCCACCCCCTGGGTGCCCAGCTCCCGCCCGGCCTGGGCGAGCAAGTCGTCGTCCACTTCGATCAGCCGCCTCGCCATAGCCACCCCGTATAAGCGCCCCGTAAAACAGCGTCAGCGGCTCTGAGTATATGAATCGGGCAACGGGTACGGGATCGGCACGCCGTCCAGTGCCGCGCCGCAATCACACTCCCCTTGCCGCTCGGGCAATTCGGCCAGGGTCGCGACCAGCAGTTCCCGCATCCGGGGCAGGTTGGCCGCGAACATCCGCAGCACCTCGGCGTGAGTGACGCCGTGGCCCGCCTCCACCCCGGCGTCCAGGTCGGTGACCAGGCAGATCGAGGTGAAGCAGAGCGCCAGCTCCCGGGCCAGTGCCACCTCGGGCATCGCGGTCATCCCGATGATGCTCGCGCCGGTGCGCTGGTACTCGCGCGACTCGGCCCGGGTGGAGAACCGTGGCCCGTTGATCACCACCAGGGTGCCGCCGTCGGTCACCGCGACCCCGGCGCGGGCCGCCGCCCGCACCGCCGCCGCCCGGCCGGCCGGACAGTACGGGTCGGCGAAGGACAGGTGCGCGACCCCGGCGTCGGTGTCGCTGTAGGTGTGCGGCCGGCCCCAGGTGCGGTCCAGGATCTGGTCGGGCAGCACCAGGGCACCGGCTTCCAGTTCGGTGGTGAGCGAGCCCACCGCCGAGCCGCCGATCAGCTGCCGCACCCCGACCGAGGCCAGCGCCCACAGGTTCGCCCGGTACGGCACCCGGTGCGGCGGGTACCGGTGGTCGGCGCCGTGCCGGGGCAGGAAGGCCACCCGGCGGCCGCCCAGCACGCCGATCGTGAGTGGATCGCTCGGCGGCCCGTACGGGGTGTCCACCGGAACCGTCCGGGCGTCGTCCAGCAGCGAGTAGAAGCCCGAGCCGCCGATCACGCCGAATTCCGCCTGCGCTGTCGTCACCCGGCATACGTTAGCGAGTGAGCACCGAGGCGCTTCAGCGAACGCCGCGACGAGCGCCCCGCGCGATCAACGGTCGGCCGAAGTGCCACAGTCGACAGAGCGCAACCGTCGACCATGCCGAGTCAGGAAGAGGGCAGCAAATCCGAGGCGATGTCCCTCAGTGGCCTTATCAGCCGCATCGGGGAGGCGTTAGGCAGCTCGGTGAATCCGTATCTGAGGTAGAAGTCGTGCGCGGCGTCGTCGATGGCGTCGACAACGACGTACCTGGATGCGACAAGTTGACCGGCAAGGGCGTGCAACGCATCAGCGTCCTCCGGCGTGCCCGATCACCGTTGTCTGGCTGGGGGATCCGGGTTCGCATCCCCCAGCCGCCGCTAGCTCAGGAGAACGAACCGCCGCTCAGGATCTGCTGGTAGCCGGCCAGATCCGGCAGCGAGCTGTAGACCCGGACCTGGTCCCGGGAGACGCCGAACCGGCCCAGGTTGTAGGGAGTCATGGTGCCGGAGCCGTGGCTGACCGTGATCGTGCCGACCGGTCCGAAGTCGAGCGTGGCCCACAGCTGGGTACCGTCCGGAACGTTCACATGGCTCACCGAGATGGACAGCACGCTGAAGCCGCCGCACCCGCTGAACTTGGTTTCGTCGACGGTGGCGGTGCCGGTGGGCGTCTGGCCGTTGAACGACGGTCCGCTGAGCGTTTCCTTCGGGGTGCCGCCGGTCTGGCAGCCCTTCGGGCTCGGCGCCGGTGAGCTGGCCACGGTGAGGGAGAACGTCCCGGTCGCGGTCGCGCCGGTCGCGTCGGTGACGGTCGCGGTGAAGGTCGAGGTGCCGAGCGTGGTCGGCGCACCGAGCAGCAGTCCGGACGGCCGCAGCGTCAACCCGGCCGGCGGCTGACCGGACCAGGTGTACGGCGCGGTGCCGCCGGTCGCCTCGAAGGTGGTGGTGAAGAAGTTGTTGACGAACACGTTGCTGCCGGCCCCGATGTCGCAGACCCCGCTGGCGCAGCTGAAGAACTGCGTGTCGATGGCCAGCGGCGGGTTGGTGCCGGTGCCGGTCCCGGTGAGCGAGGCGGTCTGCGGGCTGGTCCCGGCGTTGTCGGTGATGACCAGGCTGCCGGTTCGGGTTCCGGATGCGACGGGCGAGAACGCGATGGACATGCTGCAGCTCGTCCCGGGCGCCAGCGTCAACCCGGAACAGCCGTCGTTGACGTCGAGGAAGTCCGCCGGGTCGGCCCCGCCGATGGCGGCGCTGTTGATGAACAGGGACGCGTCGCCACTGTTCGCGACGGTGATCGACTGAGCACCGCTCGTCGTCCCGATCGCTTGGCCGGCAAAGGTCACGGACGCCGGCGTCAGCGTGACCGCGGGCCCGGTCGCGAGGGCCGGGGCCGCGAACGCGCCCACCGCCACCAGCGAAGCCGCCACGGCCGATGACAACCTGAGAAGCCGCATCATGGTGAACCTCATCTTTCGTCTGAGCCCAACTTGTTGTGGGCGGGGAGCCCTGGCGGCTCACTCCGGCGGCAGATACGGACCACCCGGACGTCCGGTTCAATCCCTTATCGCTCGCGCTGACCGTGCCGAGCACCCGCGTGCGAGTGAGATCTGCCGCCTTCCACTTTGCGATCCGGGCCGGGCGGCAGATACTAGGACGTCAAAGTACTTCGACGGCCCGCGGAGCAGCCGATGCAGCGCAAGCACTACGACCCGGACCAACTGGCCTTCGCCGATGCCGTGCGTACCTTCATCGCCAAGGAGATCCAGCCGCACTACCTGGAATGGGAGGGCGCCGGGCTTGCCCCGCGGGAACTCTTCGCCGCGGCCGGCAACAACGGCTTCCTCGGCCTGCAGATCCCCGAGCAGTACGGCGGCGGCGGGGTGGACGACTTCCGGTTCAACCAGATCCTCGGTGAGGAGCTGGCGCTGGCCGGGATCGGCGGCGCCGGGCTCGGGCTGACCCTGCACAACGACATCTGCCTGCCCTACTTCCTGCGCTACTGCACCGAGGAGCAGAAGCAGCGCTGGCTGCCCGGCATCGCCTCCGGCGAGCTGATCACGGCGGTGGCGATGACCGAGCCGGGCGCCGGCTCCGACCTCGCCGGCATCCGCACTTCCGCCCGGGCCGACGGCAGCGATCTGATCGTCAACGGCACAAAGACCTTCATCACCAACGGCATCAATGCCGACCTGGTGATCACCGCGGTCCGGACCGGCCCGGAGCGGCACAAGGGGCTCAGCCTGGTGATCGTGGAGCGGGACATGCCCGGCTTCGAGCGCGGCCGTAACCTGGACAAACTCGGCCTGCACTCCCAGGACACCGCCGAACTGTTCTTCACCGACGTCCGGGTTCCGCGGGAGAACGTGCTGGGCGAACTCGGCACCGGCTTCTACGGCCTGGTCGCGAACCTGCCGCAGGAGCGGATGTCGCTGGCCGTCTCCGGACTGGCCAGTGCCCGGGCCGCGCTGAACTGGACGATCGACTACGTCCGCAACCGCAAGGCCTTCGGCAACCCGCTCGGCGCGCTGCAGAACACCCGGTTCGTACTGGCCGAACTCGACACCGAGGTGGACGTCACCCAGGCCTACCTGGACCGTTGCGTGCTGGCACTCAACGACGGCGAGCTCACGCCCGAGGACGCGGCCAAGGCCAAGTGGTGGGCCACCGAACTGCAGGGCCGGGCGGTCGACCGGTGCCTGCAGTTGCACGGCGGGTACGGCTACATGCAGGAATACCCGATCGCCCGAGCCTTCGTCGACGCCCGGGTCGGCCGGATCTACGGCGGTGCCACCGAGGTGATGAAGGAGATCATCGGACGCTCGCTCAAGCTCGGCTGAGCCTGGCGCGGTCGCCCGTCCCTGGCCTGGCGCGGTCGCGCGTCCCTGGTCGCCTCAGACCGGGTTGTTGGCCCCCTTCGGGATGCGGACGGTGCCACTGGCCTGGGTCAGCGGTGTGCCGTTCTCCTCGTCGTGGGCAGTGGCGACGACCTGCGCGAGACCCGGATGCAACCCGTTGCCGTAGAACGAGATGCCGATCCGCGGCTGGCTCTCGGTGGCGGTGCAGCTGAACTCGCCCACCCCGAGCGCTGAGGATGCGTACGGGTAGCTGACGCCGTCCTGAACGAGCGTCATCGACAGCAGGTAGTTGCCGGCCGGGCAGTGCCTGAACTGAACGTACGCGATCACGGTGTCGTAGGTCGGGCCGTTGCCGACCGGGCTCGGGTCGTACTGGTAGATGGCGCTGGTCTTGTGGATCACCCGGACCTTGGTCGCCGGTGCGGCGTTGGCCGCGATGGACGGAACCAACACCAACATCGCCGCGCCGATGGCGACCAGGCTCGGACGAAACACGCGCATGGACTTCCCCCTATGGTCTATGCGAAGGCCGACGGCGCCGGACGACACCATGATCGACTGTACGACGGACCATACTCATCCTGACAAGGTTCGCAATGGCCACCTGAACTAGCCTGATTGTTCGTGCGCTTCGTACTGGCCTCTGCCTCCCCCGCCCGGCTGAAGACGCTGCGCGGGGCCGGCGTGGAACCCGAGGTGATCGTCTCCGGGGTGGACGAGTCGGCGATCGGCGGTGCCACCCCGGGCGAGCATGTGCTGGCGCTGGCCCGGGCCAAGGCCGAAGCGGTGGCGGCCGGCATCTCGCCGAACGGACCCACCCTGGTACTCGGCTGCGACTCGATGCTGCAGTTCGAGGCAGAGATGCTGGGCAAGCCGGGATCGGAACGGGCGGCGTTGGCCCGCTGGCTGGCGATGCGCGGCCGCTCCGGCGTGTTGCACACCGGCCACGCGCTGCTCGACGTCGGCACCGGCCGCCGCGCCGAGCGCAGCGTTGCCACCACGGTGAAGTTCGCCGATGTCTCCGACGCCGAGATCCTGGACTACATCCGCACCGGCGAACCGCTGGCGGTGGCCGGCGCCTTCACCATCGACAGCCTCGGTGGCTGGTTCGTCGAGTCCATCGTGGGCGATCACCACAACGTGGTCGGGCTGTCGCTGCCGGCACTGCGGCACCTGCTGATCGAACTCGGCTACCGGGTCGCCGACCTGCCCCCACCGTCAAGCTGAATCGACCCCTGTCATACGGGCCGCGGTTGCATCACGATGCCGAAGTTAGCGAATTGATAGGTTGAGCACCACATTGATGTGCAGAAAACAGTCATCTACCAGTCGGCTCCTGAAATTTCCCCGCCGCCCAGCCTTGAACATCAGAAAGTGGGCATCTCCATAATCCGACTCTAAGGCGAGGCATTTCCCACACCACTGCATCTTGAAAGTGGAGGTAGTTCATAGGCGGCAACTCGCCATCTCCCAATTGGCTAACCAATATCCTAGTTTGCTGATGCATGATTTCCATGCCTCGCGCAATGGGGGAGTCCTTGTCGACGCGCATCTCCGCGATCCAGAGCCTTGCCCATCGGTAGTACGGAATAGCATCACCGCTTACAATCTTGCCGCCAACGCTAACTGTGAGAGGGTACGAGGCATCGGACTCTTCGATACCGACCACTGAACGAACGAACCATTCCAAGAGCGGATCTCGGTGTTGAAAAGTATCATTTGCCTGGCTATGGGATTCGCGCTCAGTCATTACGTTCACTCGCACCTAGAATATTTGCCGTACTCTCGACACTTGCCGCATCGATAGCTAAGCTCCTGGGCGGCTGAGCAACTGAAAGCTTTTGAATCTCGACATATTCGTTGCCAGTCACTTGCCCTAGCATCAGTTTCGATGGATCGCGAACTGCAATCACAAATATAACCCCTAGTATTAGGATAACGAGAACGCCCGCGAAACCAAGTAACCATGGGAGCAGAAATACGTCGACCCTAGCGCTCGCCAACACAGCTACAGCACCCACAGTAGCAGCCAAGGTAAGGCCTATGACGGTCGCGAAGAACGCCAAGATAGTCTTGGGATTCTCGGTCCGACTACTTCGTATCCTTCGCGAAGCCTCATGAGTTAACTGCACAATCAGGATGGTCTCATAAATTTGGATCGGGGACTAATCCATCGTGCGGACCATAAGTTCGTGAAGCCGAGAGGGCCGCTGGGGTCTTTCGCGATGACATTCCCACGCCGAAAGGCGAAATCTCATCGGTGGTAGCGGTCGTCGCCACGATGGCCGGTTACACCGTCGTCCGATCCTGGCGGAGCCGTGGACCCACCGGAATACGGGTGCGCTCGGCAAGCCTCCGCCGGTACCTGCCGGTGCTGGGGTAGGGACGGTCAGACCGGGGGCACGCCGTGCCGCTTGTCGGCCAGCGGCCGGGCCTTGTGCGCCAGCCCGGCGAACCGGCGGATCAACTCGGCCCGCAGTTCGGACGGGTTGATGATCGCGTCGATCACCAGGTCGGCGGCCAGCCGCAGCAGGTCGACGTCGGCCTCGTACTCGGCCCGCCGG
>DASUAC010000120.1:0-4216 GCA_035763985.1 Jatrophihabitans sp.
ACTGCTCCAGCGGCCGGCCGGCCACCCGCTCGGCCACCAACCGGTCCAACTCGGCCGGCGAGCCGGCCGCCGCCAGCAGCAGCTCCGCCTCGTCCTCGGCGAAGACGCAGCCCGCCGCCCGCAGCCGGCCGACGATGACGCTACTCGGCTCCGCGCTCGCTCCGCTCCTCGTCGCTGACGCTCCTTCGATGCTCACTCGCTGTCGCCTCGGCTCGGTCATCCTCCCCCGGTCGGGCTGCAGGTCGGACTCGGCGTCGCGCTCGGCGTCGGCGAAGCGGAGGCACTCGGGCTGCTCGAGCTGCTCGGCGAGGTGCTCGGGCACGGCGGCAGGGTGGCGATGGTCAGCGTGATGGTGGTGGTGTTCGGGTTGTAGAAGATGCCGGGCGTCGGATCGATCGCCATCACCTGGCCGACCTTGTAGCCGTCCTGCACCGGCGCGGTCTGCGACGGCGCGAAGTTGGTGAAGCCGAGCTGGTTGAGCTTCGCCCTGGCCTGCGACTCGGTCAGCTTGGTGACGTCCGGCAGCTTCACCTTGCCGTTGGCCACCTTCAGCTGCACCGGGGTGCCGGGTGCCACCGAGGCGTTGGCCGGCGGATCCTGGCTGATCACCTGGCCGGCCGGCTGCGAGCTGTCCACGTCCACCCGGGTGGCGATCAGCCCTTGCGAGGCCAGCGCCTTCTGCGCGTCGGCGTAGGACAGCCCGACCACCTGTTGCACCAGCACGTTCGGCGGTCCGGCATAGACGGTGTAGGTGACCGTGCTGTTCTCGGCCTCCTGCAGGCCGGCCGCCGGCTCCTGGGTGCAGACCTGGCCCTTGACCGGCGACTTGATCGGGGTCGCGTTGCCGCCCGCCGAACAGGGGCCGTTGCTGCCCGCCGGGGTGCCGGAGAACCGGATCAGGTGGGCCGCCCGGATCTGGTCGTCGGCCGCACTGGGCGACAGCCCGACCAGGGACGGCACCGCGAACATGGCCGGCCCGGTCGGCTTGCTGCCCCGGTGCAGCAGGTACGCCGCCGCGCCGCCGATCACCAGCAGCAGCGCCAGGATCACCGCGGTCCAGACCAGCGCGCCGCGATGATGGTCGTCCTCGTCGTCGTCATAGACCGGGGTGAGCGGGCCCGGCCGGGGGGTCGGGCGAGCGGTCGCGATGAACTGGGTGCGCTCGGCATCGGTCATCACCGACTCCGCCGAGACCGGCTGGCCGGCCAGTGCGCGCTGCAGATCCTCCCGCATCTCGGCGGCCGTCTGGTACCGGTTCAACGGGTTCTTGGCCAGCGCCTTCATCACGATCGAGTCCAGCGCCGGCGGCACCACCCCGTTGGCCGAGGACGGGATCTGCGGGTTCTCCCGGACGTGCTGGTAGGCCACCGCGACCGGCGAGTCACCGGTGAACGGCGGGTGCCCGGTGATCAGCTCGTACAGCAGGCAGCCGGAGGAGTAGACGTCCGAGCGGGCATCGACCGCCTCGCCGCGGGCCTGTTCCGGCGACAGGTACTGCGCGGTGCCGATCACCGCCTGGGTCGCGGTCACCGTGGCCGCGTTGTCGGCCAGCGCCCGGGCGATGCCGAAATCCATCACCTTCACCGTGCCGGCGTCGGTGATCATCACGTTGCCCGGCTTGATGTCGCGGTGCACGATGCCGGACCGGTGCGAGAAGTCCAGCGCCGAGCACACCTCGGCGGTGATCCGCATCGCCCGGTTCGGTTCGATGTGCCCCTCGGTCTTGAGGATCTCGCGCAGCGTCCGGCCCTCGACGTACTCCATCACGATGTACGGGCTGGGTACCTCCTGGCCGTCGGCGGGCGGGTCCTCGCCGGTGTCGTAGACGGCCACGATGGCCGGATGGTTGAGGCCGGCCGCGGCCTGCGCCTCCCGGCGGAACCGGTTCTGGAACGTCGGGTCGCGGGCCAGGTCGGCACGCAGGATCTTGATGGCGACATCCCGGCCGAGCCGGACGTCCCGCCCACGATGCACCTCGGCCATACCGCCGTGTCCGAGCACCTCGCCGAGCTCGTACCGGCCGCCCACCAGTCGCGGTGACGTCGTCATCGAACATCCTTACCGTTCGGATTCCAGGTTCGGTTCACATGCCGTTGCCGCTGCTGCCCCACGTGACCCCGCTTCACTTGACACCGATCGCGGCCAGATATGCCTTCATCACGGCCTGCGCGACCGGCGCCGCGGCGAGCCCGCCGGTCGTCTCGTTGCCGTTCACCCCGCCGTTCTCGAGGATCACCGCGACCGCGATCTTCGGGTTGTCGGCCGGGGCGAAGCCGGAGAACCAGGCATGCGGCGGGTTGACGTAGCTGCCGTCCGGGTTCTGCGGCCCGTTGTCGGCGGTACCGGTCTTGCCCGCCACCTGGATGCCGGGGATCTGCGCCGCGGTGCCGGTTCCCTTGTTCACCACGTCGACCATCATCTGGGTGAGTTCCTCGGCCTGCTGGGCGCTCATCGCCTGGTCGACCACCTGCGGGTCGGTACGGCTGAGCACCGACAGGTTCGGCAGCTGCTCCTCGGTGACCAGGTACGGCTTCATCAGGGTGCCGTGGTTGGCGATGGCGGCCGAGATCATCGCCGCCTGCAGCGGGCTGACCCGGACGTCCCGCTGGCCGATCGAGGACTGGCCCAGCGCGGCGGCGTCGATGATCGGCCCGGTGGACGAGCCGGCCACCCGCAACGGCATGGTGAAGTCGTTGCCGTCGATGCCGAACAGCGCGGCCTGCTGCTTGATCGTCTCGGTGCCCAGGTCGATGCCGAGCTGGGCGAAGGCGGTGTTGCAGGAGATGGTCAGCGCATGGTCCAGGGTGTCGGTCCTGCCGTTGGCGCACTGCTCACCGCCGAAGTTGCGCAGCTGGGTGTTGGTACCGGGCAGGGTGAGCGCGTTCACCGCCGGGATCCGGGTGTCCGGCTTGCGGCCGTTCTTCAGCGCCGCCGCCGAGACCACCAGCTTGAACACCGACCCCGGCGGATAGGTGAGGTCGAAGGCCCGGTTCTGCAGCGGATTGTTCGGATCGGCGTTGTAGCGCCGGTACGCGGCCTGGATCTTGTTCGCGTCGTGCGAGCTGAGCGCGTTCGGGTCGAAGGACGGGCTGCTCACCGCGGCCAGGATCGCGCCGGTGGCCGGATCCAGCGCCACCACCGCGCCCTTGCGGCCGCCCATCGCCTGCCAGGCGGCGGCCTGGGCCTGCTTGTTGACGGTCAGCAGCACGTTGCCGCCGCGGGTGTCCCGGCCGGTCAGCAGGTTGGTCAGCCGCTGTACGAAGAACCGGTCGTCCGAGCCGGACAGCACCTTGTCCTCGGCCGCCTCGATGCCGGTGTTGCCGTAGAACAGCGAGTTGAAGCCGGTCACCGCGGCGTACTGCGGGCCGGCGACGTAGCGGCGCAGGTACATCAGCGCGTCCTTGGTGGGCACCGAGTCGGCGACCGGGGTGCCCGATCCGTCCAGCACGATCGAGCCACGCTGGCGCTTGTACTGGTCCAGGGTGGTACGCCGGTTGGCCGAGTTGTCCTTCAGCGAGTCGGCCCGGATCACCTGCACCCAGTTCAGGTTCAGCACCACCGCCAGCAGCAGGATGCCGACGAAGACGGTCACCCGCCGGATCGGCCGGTTCATCGGGAATCACCTGCCTCGCCCGCCACCACCGGGACCGGTCCGCTGTCGGTGGTGACCGCCGACGGCGGCACGTTCGGCGGCCGCCGGGCGGCGTCGCTTATCCGCAGCAGCAGGGCCAGCAGGCCGAAGTTGGCCACCAGCGAGGAGCCGCCGTAGGACAAGAACGGCGTGGTCAGCCCGGTCTCCGGCAGCAGCCGGGAGATGCCGCCGGTCACCACGAACAGCTGCAGGCCGAGCGAGAAGGCCAGCCCGGTGACCAGCATCTTGCCGAACGAATCCCGCACCGCCAGCGCGGTGGCGAAGCCGCGGGAGATGAACACCACGTACACCGCCAGGATCGCGACCAGCCCGAACAGGCCGAGTTCCTCGCCGAACGAGGACAGGATGAAGTCGGACTTGGCCACCGGCACCAGCTCCGGACGGCCGCCGCCGAGCCCGGCGCCGAACAGCCCGCCGGTGCCCAGCCCGAACAGCGACTGGGCCAGCTGGTAGCCCTGGTCCTGGCTGTAGGTGAACACGTGCAGCCAGACGTCCACCCGTTCCTTGACGGTGCCGAACAGCTGGTAGCAGATCCAGCAACCGGCCACGAACATCGCCAGGCCG
>DASUAC010000121.1:0-7679 GCA_035763985.1 Jatrophihabitans sp.
GCCGCGGCCCGGCTGTCCCGCTCGGCCGCCGACGGCTCCTCCTCGTCGGCCGGCTCGGCCTCGGCCAGCCGCAGCCGCTCCTCCAGCTCCACCAGCCCGGCCAGATCGGCGTCCCGGGCCTGCTCGGCGGCCCGCCGGGCCTGCTCCAGCCGGTCGGCCTCGCCGAGCGCGGACCGCTCGGCCTGCGCCAGCTCGGCCAGCCGTTCGGCCACCGCGTTCAGCCGGGCGTCCGACTCGTGCAGGGCCGACAGCGAGCGCTCCACCTCGGCCTTGCGTTCGGCCTCGCGGGCGCGCCATTCGGCGAGCTCGTCCTGCAGCCGGACGCACTGCTCGGCCGCCTCGCCGGCCCGGGCCTCCGCCTCGGCGTGCGCGGCCTGCACCTGCAGCATGCTCGGGCTGGACGCCGAACCGCCGGCCGCCCAGTGCCGGGCCAGTACGTCCCCGTCCCGGGTCACCGCCCGCAGTTCCGGGCGATCGGCGACCAGCCGCTGCGCCTCGGCCAGCGTGCCGACCACCGCGACCCGGTGCAGCGCGATCGCGACCGCCGTCCGCAGCTGCGGTGCCGGGGTGACCACCTCCACCGCCCAGCACGCCCCGTCCGGCAGGGCCGCCGCGACCGGTTCGTCCGCCGGGACCGCGTCGCCGATCAGCAGGGCGGCCCGTCCGGCATCGGTGTCCTTGAGCCGGTGCAGCGCCTGGCCGGCATCGCCGGTGGACTCGACCGCCACCGCGTCGGCCACCGCGCCGAGTGCCGCGCTGACCGCCGCCTCGTAACCCGGCTCGACGGTCAGCAGGCTGGACACCGCCCCCAGCACGCCCGGCAGGCCGGCGTCCTCGGCCAGCAGCGTGCCGGTGCCGTCCTTGCGGGTCAGGCCCAGGGCCAGCGCGTCCCGCCGGGCCGACCAGCCCGACCGCTCCTGCTCGGCGGTACGCAACTGCTCGGACAGTTCGGCCAGCCGCCGGGAGGTCTCGGCCTGCCGGGCCTGCGCCGCCTCGTGCTCGCTGTCCAGGTCGAACTCGCCCTGATCCAGCTCGCCCGCCTCGCCGCTGGCGGACTCCAGCTCGGCGCGAGCGGCGGCCGCTCGTTCCCGGGCCTGCCCGGCCGCGGCGCCCAGCCTGGCGATCTCGTCGCCGCCGGCCGAGGCCCGGCTGCGCAGCGCGTTCACCTGGCCGGCCAGCTTGGCCAGCCCCTCCCGACGGTCCGCCGCGGCCCGCGCGGCGGCCGTCAGCGCCCGCTCGGCGTCGGCCAGCTCGCGCTCGCCTTGCTGCCGGTCCGACACCGCCTGCTGCAGCGCCTGCCGGGCCTGCTCCAGCGACTCGGCCAGCCGGCGTTCCTGCTCGCGCAGCTCGGCGGCTTCGGCCTCCAGTTCGTCCGGATCCCGGCCGCGGCGCTGCTCCTCGGCGAATTCCCGGCTGTGCCGCAACCGCTCGGCGGCCACCGTACGGGTACCGCGGAACCGTTCGGTCAGCGCGGACAGCTCGAAGTAGGTCTCCTGCGCGGCGACCACCGCCGGGGCGTCCGCGGCCAGCGCCTGTTCCAGCTCCGCCTCGGCGCTGCCGGCCGCGGCCAGCGCCTCCTCCACCTCGGTCCGGCGCTGCCGGATGGCAGTCTCGTCGGCCTCCTCGGCGGCCAGCGTGACCTGCAGGGTGGCCAGGTCGTCGGCCAGCAGCCGGAGCCGGGAGTCGCGCAGCTCGGCCTGCACCCCGGCGGCCCGGCGCGCCACCTCGGCCTGCTTGCCGAGCGGCTTCAGCTGCCGGCGCAGTTCGGCGGTCAGGTCGGTCAGCCGGGTCAGGTTGGCCTGCATCGCGTCCAGCTTGCGCAGCGCCTTTTCCTTGCGCTTGCGGTGTTTCAGGACGCCGGCCGCCTCCTCGATGAACGCCCGCCGGTCCTCCGGCCGGGCGGACAGCACCGAGTCCAGCTGGCCCTGGCCGACGATGACGTGCATCTCCCGGCCGATGCCGGAATCGGACAGCAACTCCTGGATGTCCAGCAGCCGGGCCGTCTCGCCGTTGATCTCGTACTCGCTGGCGCCGTCCCGGAACATCCGCCGGGTGATCGACACCTCGGCGTAGGCGATGGGCAGCGCGCCGTCGGTGTTGTCGATGGTCAGGGTGACCTCGGCCCGGCCGAGCGGCGGGCGGCCGGCCGTACCGGCGAAGATGACGTCTTCCATCTTGCCGCCGCGCAGCGCCTTGGCGCCCTGTTCGCCGAGCACCCAGGCGATCGCGTCCACCACGTTGGACTTGCCCGAACCGTTCGGTCCCACCACGGCGGTGATGCCGGGTTCGAACCGGAGGGTGGTGGCCGACGCGAAGGACTTGAAGCCCTTCAGGGTCAGTGACTTCAGATGCACACAAGCTCCGGCTGGCGTTTCGGTTCACGGTCGCGCGGCGGCACGCGGCCGTCGCACACTCTCGCCAGAATCTACCGCCCGGCAGGTGGCGGGGCCGGTTACTACGCCAGCGCGGACGCGTCCGAGGTGATCCGGTGCAGTTCGTCCAGCAGCTGGTCGGCTTGGTGCGAGGCCTTCAACTCGGCGATCTCCGCTTCCAAATCCCGCACTCGGCCCCTCAAACGGGCAACCTCTTCGACGAGGTGACGGTCTGCGGCGGTGGGGAGATGTCCCAGCAGGGCCCTGGCCATGTGGCGACCTTTCACGGACTCACGACGTTCCACCGGGCAGCGACTCGTTGGTGAGGGTGACACTCCACGAGCACCCGCTGGACGCCGGTCGGGATCTGATGTGGTACAGCCAATGGTCGCACCGCCAGGCCCGTAAAACAAATCGCCACCGGGCACCGCGGCCGAGCACCGCCTCAACGTTCGCGGAAGCCCACCAAACCGCCCTCCGGTTCGGTGTAGCGGAAGGTGACGTGCCGCACCTCACCCGGCGTTCCGGATGAATCGAGCAGGCCGGCCAACCGTTCGCAAGCGGCCCGCGGGCCCTCGGCGATCACCTCGACCCGGCCGTCCGGCAGGTTGGTGGCGCTGCCCGCCAGGCCCAGTTGCTCGGCGCGTCGGCGGGTCCACCAGCGGAACCCGACGCCCTGCACCCGGCCGGAAACCCAGGCGGTCAGCCGGACCGGCGGCTCGCCGTCCGTCCGGGGCTGCGCCTGGTCGGTCATCCTGCCGTGCGCGTCGTCGGTCAGCCGGCCGCGGCAACCGAGCGCGGCGGCCGCTGGCAGGACGGGCAGAAGTAGGAGGACCGGTTCATCCACTTCATCCGGGCGATCGGACGGCCGCAGCGGGGACACGGCTCGCCGTACCGGCCGTAGGCGTTCAGCGAACGCTCGAAGTAGCCGCCCTCGCCGTCGACGTTGACGTACAGCGAGTCGAACGAGGTGCCGCCGGCCAGCAGCGCATCGGCGAACACCCCGCGCAATTCGGCCAGCAGCGTGCGCAGCATCGGCCGGCTCAGCTTGCTCACCGGCCGATCGCCGTGCAGCTTCGCCCGCCACAACGCCTCGTCGGCGTAGATGTTGCCGACCCCGGAGATCGAGCTCTGGTCCAGCAGCAGCCGCTTGATGGTGGTGTTCCGCTTGCGCGCCGCGGTGATCCAGCGCTCGTCGTCGAAGTGGCTGTCCAGCGGATCCCGGGCGATGTGCGCGATGCCGGACGGCACCGTGGTGGGCGGATCCGGCACCAGCTCGTCGGTGTGCAGGCCGCCGAAGGTGCGCTGGTCGACGAAGCGCAGCTCCGGTCCGCCGTCGGTGAACCGCAGCCGGCCGCGCAGGTGCGGGCCGTCCGGCAGCTCGGGCGGCAGCACCAGCAACTGCCCGCTCATGCCCAGGTGGCCGATCAGGCATTCCGGGCCACCGTCCAGCGGCAGCCAGAGGTACTTGCCACGCCGCTCGGCGGAGCTGATGGTGCGTCCGGTCAACCGCTGGGCCAGGTCCTGCGGGCCGGCCGGGTGACGCCGAATCGCCCGTGGGTGCAGCGAATCCACCGTCGCGATGGTGCGGCCCACCACCGAGCGGGACAGGCCGACCCGGACGGTCTCCACTTCGGGCAGTTCAGGCATGCGGGCTGTCGTCCTCGCTGTCGGTCGCATCGCCGCTCGCGGCGTACTGGCCGCTCGCGCTGGGGTCGGCCGGGATACTAGCCGTCGACAGCGCCCGCCAGGCAGCCTCGGCGGCTGCCTGCTCGGCCTCCTTCTTGTTGCGGCCGGGCCGCACGTCGAAGACCTGGTCGCCGATCACCGCGGCAGCGGTGAAGGACTTGGCGTGGTCCGGTCCCTCGGAGGTGATCCGGTACTCGGGAACCCCCAGCCCGCGTTCGGCGGTGAGCTCCTGCAACGAGGTCTTCCAGTCCAGGCCGGCACCGTGGCCGGGGGCGGCGTCCAGCAACGGATCGAACAGCCGGTGGACCACCTCGGCCGCCACCGTGATGCCGTGCTGGACGTGGATGGCGCCGAGCAGCGCCTCCAGCGTGTCGGCCAGGATGGACGGCTTGTTCCGGCCGCCGGTGGCGTCCTCACCGCGGCCGAGCAGCAGGTACTTGCCGATTCCGTCCGGGCCGATGCCGCGGGCCACCTCGGCCAGCGCCCGCATGTTGACCACCGAGGCGCGCAGCTTGGCCAGCTTGCCCTCGGCCAGGTCCGGGTGCCGCCGGTAGAGCGATTCGGTGATCACCACGCCGAGCACCGAGTCGCCGAGGAACTCCAGCCGCTCGTTGTGCGGCAATTCGCCGTTCTCGTACGCATACGAGCGATGGGTGAGCGCACGTTGGAGCAGCTCGGCGTCCAACTCGACGCCAAGCTCGGCGGCCAACTCGGCCGGATCGGCGGCGGGCGGCGGCTTGCTCACCGGCAGTCGTTCGCCCGGAACGTGAACCCGCCGGGCGCCGATGCACGCCGGCCGGCCGGCGCCGATCCGCGCTGGGCGGCCGGCGCTAGCCTGCGCTGGCGGGCCGGCGCTAGCCTGCGCAGGCCTGCCGGCCCGGTGCCGGGCCGGTCGGAAACCGGGGTCGAGCCGATGGCGGTCAGACCGCCAGCACCTGCCGACCGTCGTACTGGCCACAGTTGCTGCACACCGTGTGCGGCAGCTTCGGCTGGCCACAGGCCCGGTTCGGGCAGGTGACCAGCGTCGGCGCGCTGGTCTTCCACTGCGCCCGGCGACTGCGGGTGTTGGACCGCGAGGTCTTCCGCTTGGGGACGGCCACGGCGATTACTCCTGACTCTCGGTGCTTGCGGTATCTGTGCCGAACCGTTCCGCCAGGGCGGCCCAGCGAGGGTCCAGCTGCTGGTGGCTGTGATCGTCGGGCAGGTCGTCCAGCCGTTCCCCGCATTCGGGGCACAGACCGGCGCAGTCCGGCGCGCACAGCGGGGTGAGCGGCAGGCTGAGCACCACCGCGTCCCGCACCACCGGCTCGAGGTCGAGCAGATCGCCCTCGAGCCTGGGAATCTCATCGGCGTCGGTGGTTTCCTCGGTCGAGCTGTCCGGATAGGCGAACAGCTCGACGAACTCGACGTCCAACGCATCGGTGAAACCGTTCAGGCACCGCCCACACTCACCGACCACCTCGCCGGTCACCGTTCCTGTCACCAGGACGCCCTCGGTCACCGATTCGAGCCGGACGTTCAGTACGAGCGGAGCACCTTCCGGCACCCCGATCATGTCTAGGCCGAACTGTTCGGGTGCCTGCAGCTCACGCCGGTAGTCCCGCTTGCCGCCGGGCCGGCGTCCGAGTTCCCGGGTATCCAGGACGAACGGGCTGCGCGGGCTCACTGACTCCACCGATTTTGCTGTAGAACGTGCCGAACTTCGGCCGGACATGGATTAGGCCGTCGTTCAGACTACTCGAGCGGCCCGAGGCCGGAGAAATCCGGCCCTGCTCGCGCTCGCTGCGCAGCCGACCCGCCAGCGGCGGTTACTCGCCTTCGCGCGGCTGGTCCTGGCGGTACAGGGCGGTCAACCCGTTCTCCGCGGTGGCCAGCAGCCGCTGCAGGGTGCCGACGAGCTCGGTCAGGGTCTGCGAGGCGTAGCCCTGGGCGTCGGCGGTCAGCCGGCCGGCGTACTGCTCGGCCTGGTCGCGCACCTCGGTCGCGGCCTGCTCCGCCTCGCCCCGGACGGTCGCGGCGTACTGCTCGGCCTCGCTGCCGATCCGGGCCGCCTCGGCGACGGCCGCGGCGTGCACGCCGGCCGCCGAGACCAGCTGGGCCTGCTCGGCCCGCGCCGCCTCGACGAGCTGGTACGCCTCGGTCCGGGCGGCGGTGACCAGTTGCTCGGCCTGCTCGGTGGCCTGGGCGACCAGCTGCTCGGAATCCTCGGTGGCCTGGGCGACCAGATCGAGGGACCTGCGCTCGGCATCGCCGAGCAACTGATCACGCTGCGCCACCACCCGGCGCGCCTCCTGCACCTCCGGCGGCAACACCTCGCGCAGCGCATCCAGCAGGTCCAGGGTGCGCTCGCGCGGCAGCACGCAGGAGGTCGACATCGGGATGGTCCGGGCGGTCTCCACCAGCTCCACCAGCTCGGTGAGCGCCTCGTCCACCCGGGCCAGCGTGTAGTCGGTCACCGCTGTCCGTCCCGGGCCGTACCGGAATCGGCTTGCTGGGCGCGTTCGGCCAACCGGCTGAGCAACTGCTTGTGCACCAGCTCGGGCAGCAGGCTGGTCACGTCCCCGCCGTAGGTGGCGATCTCCTTCACCAGGCTGGAGGCGAGGAAGCTGTATTCCGGATTGGTGGGCATGAACAGCGTGTCCACCCCGGCCAGGCCCCGGTTCATCTGGGCCATCTGCAGCTCGTAGTCGAAGTCGCTGACCGCCCGCAGCCCCTTGACGATCACCGGGATCTCGTGGGCCCGGCAGTAGTCGACCAGCAGGCCGTGGAACGAATCGACCCGGACGTTGCCGTACTCGGCGGTCACCTCGGTCAACATCGCGATCCGCTCGTCCACCGTGAACAGGCTCGACTTGCTCTTGTTGATCAGCACCGCGACCACCAGTTCGTCGTAGAGGTTGGCGGCGCGGCCGATGATGTCCAGGTGGCCGTTGGTCACCGGATCGAAGGAGCCCGGGCAGACCGCCCGGCGAATGACCGAGGACATGCGCATCGACATCCCTGGCGTGAGGTGAGCATGGCGTGCGATTGCTACGTCCGCCTACGTGCTACGGCGTTTTCATAGCTACGCCCGGCGACCGTACCAAAGGCAACCTTCACCGTACCGGCGTTGCTTGATGGGCTTTATCTCACCCGGCCAGCCCAGCTCGGCATCCCGAGCCGACCGTTCCAGCACCACCACGGCGTCCGGCCGCAGCCAGCAGTACTCGGTCAGCAGGCCCAGCATGCAGATCACCGAACCGGTCGGCATCGCGTACGGCGGGTCGGCGAAGACCAGGTCGAACGGCTCGTCCGCGCCGATCGCGGACAGGTAGCCCTGCACGCTGAGCCGGCGGAGGGTGCCGCCCGGCAGCCCGAGCGTGCCGAGGTTCTCGGCCAGCACCGCGGCCGCCCGGCGGTCGGATTCGACGAACACCACGGCCGCCGCGCCGCGGGACAGCGCCTCCAGCCCGACCGCGCCGGATCCGGCGTACAGGTCGAGCACCCGGGTACCGGTGATCTCCAGCTCACCGCGCAGGGTGTTGAACAACGCCTCCCGCGCCCGGTCCGAGGTCGGCCGGGTGCCGCGCGGCGGGACGGCCAGCCGCCGGCCCCGCGCCACTCCCCCGACGATGCGCG
>DASUAC010000122.1:0-12363 GCA_035763985.1 Jatrophihabitans sp.
GCGTCGGCCACGACGACGCGGTAGTGCGGCTCACGCATCTTGCCGACGCGGGTGAGCTTGATCTTGGTTGCCACGAGTGTGTTCTCTCCAGGTATCAAAGGGACTCGGCCGGGCGCCGCAGGTGGGGACACCGCGGGGACGACCGAACGGACTCAGCCGGCGTGCGGTGAGAGGGTCCGCACCCCGCCAGGTACTCGACGGCCCATTCTGCCAGAAGCCCGGCGGGGTTCGGACCACGGGCGGCCGGTCGCCGGTTCGGACCACGGGCGGCCGGTCACCGGTTCGGACCGCCTCAGCCGGCAGACCGGGGGTTGTCCGCCGCCGCTCAAGCGGACGAAGTACCCGTGGGCGCCCAAAGATGAGCTCGCGCGCTACGGGACGAAGTACCCGTAGGCGTCCTGGATCACATAGGCGCCGACCCCGGTATCTGCGGTGAGGAAGCCCGGCGGCAGGCTCGCCGTCCGGTTCGACAGGGTGGCGATGCCGTCGTTGAGGATGGACCGGCTACCGGTGAAGTCCAGGTTCGAGGCATGCGGCTGGGCCGTGCCGGACGGGTAGATGGTGAGATAGCCGGCACCGGCCAGGGAGTTGGGCACCACCCCGATCGCGGTCATCCCGATCCACAGCCCGCTCGCGCTGTACGGAATGGTGGACAACCCGCCGGCGTCCAGGCCGAACCGGCCGCCGTTGGTCAGCAGGCCGTACCGGCCGCCGTTGCCGGTACGGCTGTCGGCGATCCGGACCGGTGCCGGCAACCCGACGTAGCGGGCCGAGGCGGTGCTGTCGAAATAGCCGACGATGTCGACCATGGCATCGGTGCTGCCGAACCGGTTCTGCAGGGTGAACTTGCCGTCGACCAGCGGCACCAGGGTCAGGTTCGGCCGGGACAGCACCCCGTAGTTCACCGAGGCGACCGCCGGGTTGGCCGCCGGGTAGGCCGTCAGGTAGCCGCCGGTCCGGTGGTCGAGCGCGGTGATGTTGACCACCGCCACCCCGGCGGTGGCCGGCACACTGCCCGGCGCGGTGTCCACGGTGACCGCCTGGCCCGGCCGCAACGGACCCTTCGGGCCGCCGATCGGCACCCGGGTGTCCAGCAGCCGGTACGAGCTGAGCGGCACGTAGCCGAGCCCGCCGGAGCCGCCGGCCGGCCCGAAGTAGCCGATCACGGTGACCAGCGCGTCGGTCTGGGCGGCCTGGTTGCGCAGCTTGAACGCGTACTTGCTGGTGTCGCCACTCCGTGCCGGATTCAGCGTGACGATCGAGGTGACCGTCGCGTTCGGCTCCTGGCTGGACAGCGGCACCGTGGCGTTGCCGCCGAAGGTGGTGCTGTACACCGACAGGTAGGTGCCGCCCTTGGCCGCGGTGCCGGACACCTCGACCACCACGGAGGTGGCGTCGGCCGGCACCACCGAGGGGTCCACCGGCACGCTCAGCTCGGTACCGGCCAGCATCGGGCCCTTACGGACGTCCAGACCGATCCGGGTGTCCAGGATCTTGACCGGGTTGCTCAGCGGGAAGTAGGCCGAACCGGCCACTGGCTGCACGTCGCTGACATCGGCGGCGCCGAGGTTCAGCAGGCCGTGCCCCCAACCGTTCACCGCCGGGTTCCGGGCCTCGGAGCCGTCGCCCGGCGCCTCCAGGAAGGCCTCGATCTGGCCGGCGTCCATGGCCGGATTCGCGGCGGCGACCAGCGCGGCCGCCCCGGCCACGTGTGGCGCGGACGACGAGGTGCCGTAGAAGCCGAGGCTGCCCGCGACCGGCTGCCCGTTGTTGTCGTACCGGGTCGCCTCGACGTCGGTGATGTTGCTGGACACCCCGTCGTAGCCGACCAGATCCGGCTTCACCCGGCCGTCGATGGTCGGACCCTGGGCCGAGAACGACTCCAGCACGCCGGTGTTCCGCCAGTCCGCCGCGCCCACCGCGAGCGCGTACGGCGAGCTGGCCGGCTCTGCCGTGCTGCCGGCCGCGGCCTTGGCCGGATCGGCGTTGGCCAGGTACGACGGGTAGGTGTCGCCGACGTAGTAGAGGTCGTAGCGCAGCCGCGGCATGCTGCCGCCCATCACCACCGAGACGTCGTAGAAGCGCACGTCGCTGTCGCTGTTGCTGATCGGGATGTCGAGCATCGGCTGGCCCGGCGCCTGGCTGATCTGCAGCGGGCTGCCGACCGCGCTCTGATGGTTCGGGTCGGTCGGGGTCGGGTCGGGGGCGTACTCCTGCACCATCAGGGTGAGCGGCAGGCTGGAGGACGGCCACTCGTCCCAGGTGAGCACCACGTCGCCGGAGGCCCCCGGATCCAGCGCGGTGGCGTCCACCTCGTTGGAGGTGCGGTAGGCCGGATCCAGGTTCGGATCCGGCATGTCCAGGTAGCCGTCGGAGTTGGCGTCGAGCAGCGTGCCGCTCCAGTGGTCCTGCGCGCTGTTGCCGGCCGACTGGACCCAGAGCACGCCGGCCTGCCGGGCGGTCTTGACCGCGAGTTCGGTGGTGTTCGCCCCCCCGTTGCCGTCGCCGCGGGTCTCGCCGGTGAAGCTGAGCGAGCTGTTGACGACCTTGATGTTGCCGGCCGCGACGATCTCGGAGGCGACCTGGGAGAAGCCGATGTTGTTGTCCACGCAGTACAGGTAGAGGTTGGCGCTCGGCGCCATCTGGTGCACGATCTCGGCCACCGCGGTGCCGTGGTCGGTGAGCGTGTCGTTGCTGCACTTGTCCGACGCCGAGCCGCTGACGTAATGCACCAGGCTGCCGTCGGTCGGGCCGAGGTTGCCGGCCGTGATCTCGCCGGCCAGGTTGGCGAAGCCGCCGTCCACGATGCCCACGTTCACGCCGGCGCCGCCGTTGCCGAGATCAGCGCTCTGCCAGACGTCGGCCGCGGAGGAATGGACTCCTTCGCTGGCGACCTGGGGGACGGCCTGCACCGTCTTGGTCACCTCGCCGATCGCCGGCTGCCCGGCCAGTTCGGCCAGCCGGGACGGCCGTACCGCGATCACCGTGGCGCCCGCGTGACTGGCCACCACCCTGCCGCCGACCGCCCGGGCGGCGGCCACCGCACCGCTGCCGGTGACGGTCACCTCGATCGTGCCGTCCTTGCCGATCCGCACCGGCGCGTCGGCGGAGCCGCCGGCCAGGCCGGCGACCGGGTTCAGGTTGGGGTCCAGGTGCGGCAGCACCGGCCGGGCGGTGCTCGCCTGCCGGGATCGCACCGCGCCGAGTAGCGCCTGTCGGCCGGACGCACTGCGGAACTGTCCCGCCGGCGCCACCCGGCCGATGCGCGGGCCGCCCGCGTGGACCTGGCCGGCTACCTTGACGGCGGCCGGCCGGCCCGTCGACGGCCGGTTAGTGGCACCGGCCGACCCGACCGCGACGGCGGTCGATCCGATCAGTGCGAGCGCAGCACACAACAGCAGCGGGCGGAACTTTGTCAACATAAGACCCTTGTGAGATAGCGCGCAGAGCGAGCCCGACGATACCTGTGGAAGACGCGCAGTGTCCATTCGAACACGGGGTCCTCACTAAGCGTTATCGGCGTGAGATCCGAGGGCATGAGGTGTCGATCGACCCCGAATGGCCGTGCCCACCGCTCGGCTCCGCGCTCGCTCCGCTCCTCGCCGCTGGCGCGGCTGCGATGCTCACTCGCTGTCGCCTTCGGCCGTGCCACACTGCTGCCGTGATCGGTATCCCGGCCGGTGGCCGGCAGCCAACCCTGGAAGAGGTGGCAGCGCGGGCCGGGGTGTCCCGGGCAACCGCCAGCCGGGTACTGCGAGGCAACGGCAGCGTCAGCGAGCAGACGCGGGTAGCGGTCCAGCGGGCGGCGCAGGAGATCGCCTACGCACCGAACCGAGCCGCCCGGGCGCTGGTCACCGGCCGCAGCGACTCGGTGGCCTTCCTGGTCGCCGAGACCGAGGACCGGCTGTTCTCCGACCCGTTCTTCCTCGGCATGCTGCGCGGCGCGCACACGGTGATCGCCGAGGCCGGGCTGCAGCTGGTCTTCACCGTCGCTTCGTGCGCGGAGGAGCGCAGCCGGTTCGTGCAGTACGCCGCCGGCGGCCACGTCGACGGCGTACTGGTGCTGTCCCTGCACGGACGGGACCCGCTGCCGCAACAACTGGAGGCGCATCGGGTTCCCGCCGTGCTCGGCGGCCGGCCGCTGGCCGAGCCCGAAGGCATCTGCTTCGTCGACGCGGACAACCTCGGCGGCGCGGTGCTGGCGACCGAGTACCTGATCAGCTCGGGCCGCAAGCGCATCGCGACCATCACCGGCCCACTGGACATGTGCGCCGGGCAGGACCGGCTGGCCGGTTACCGGCAGGCGCTGCGCCGGGCCGACCGGCCGGTGGCCGATTCGCTGATCGCACAAGGTGATTTCACCATCGCCGGCGGCCAGGCCGCGATGGCCGAACTGCTCGCGGCCGAACCGGGCCTGGACGCGGTGTTCGCCGCCTCCGACCTGACCGCGATCGGCGCGATGCGGGCGATCACCGCGAGCGGCCGGCGAATCCTCTCCGACGTGGCGGTGATCGGCTTCGACGACATCGGCGAGGCCCAGCTTGCGCATCCGGCGCTGACCACCGTCCGCCAGCCGATCAACGAGCTGGGCCGGACCATGGCCGGCAGGTTGCTGCAGCGGCTGGCCGGTGCCGAGGTGCAGCCGCGGACCGTACTGCCGGTCGAACTGATCCGGCGCGAGACTGCCTGAGCGACCTGGCGTGGCAGCCCGGATGACCCGACACGGTATGGCTTGTCGGCCGATCGACCAGATGCCCCGTTGACTCGCCATGCACCGGCGCAACCGTCCTTCTGCCGGTCCATCCAGCATCGGGAGGAATGATGAACGTCGTCATGCGCATTGCCGAGCGGTTGGCCGGGCAGGCGATCGGATCGGTCGACGCCGCTGCCTGCCTTCCGGACATGGTTGCTGCTGCACCCCCGGCGTGCCGAACATCGCAGTCGATTGTTACGGCAACTGCGTAACCCGGCCCTCCTGCAGCACCACCCGAAGCGCCTGCAACGTCATCTGCAACTAGTGGCGTCGAGCAGCGCCGTTGGTCCGCGGTCGGCTTAGCGCATTAGGTTTACACATCGCCCGATTAACGGCCGGCAGTCAGCACTCAGAGGGCGTTAGGTTTATCCGATGGGTGGCTGTTGTCCGATCCGTCAAACCTTGACACCCTCTGCGTAGACCCACCAAGATCGCCCCATCCTGCTCTTACCCGATTGAGAAAGGGGCACGGTATGCGGACCCTCGTCCGGATCACCAACGCGCTGGCCAGTAAGGCGCTCGGCTCGGCCGACGCCGGCGCGTGCAACTCCCTGCGTGGCTGCTGCTGCAACACCGCGCACACCCGCGGTTACGACTGCTACGGCAACTGCGTGAACAACCCCAACTGCACCACGGTCAAGAGCGCGTACGGCGTCTACTGCAGCACCGGCTGATGCCGAACCGGTCAGCTATCGCCGGCTCGCCGAACCGGGAGGTCCACCGTGCCGGTGATAGCTGACTGGGCGGCAACCGCGATGTTCGTGGTGTTCGCAGTCGCCGTCCTCGCCAAGCTGCGATCGGGCTCGGCCTTCGACGACTTCGCCGCCTCGCTGAGCCAGTTCGGCATCCGCGCCATCCCGGCGCAACGCGCGGTTGCGGTGGCGGTCCTGCTGTTCGAGACACTGGCCTGCGTCGGGCTGGTGCTGTGGTCCGATCGGCCGGCTGCCCGATTCGCCCTCCCCGTCCTGCTGCTGGTCGCCTTCGGCGCCGGCGTCGCGGTGAGTGCCCGCGGTGGCCGGTCCAGCGCCTGCCATTGCTTCGGCACCGCCACCGAGCTACCCACCGGACTGCATCTGGCGTTGAACGGATCGCTGGCCGCGTTCGGCTGCCTGGCCGCGCTCGGCGGCCGATCGGCCGGCACCACGGGCGATGCGGTGCTCGGTGTCGGACTGGGCATCATTTCTGGGGTGCTGTTCGTCTTCGCCGCGGATCTGTATGTTGCGTTGTCGACCCGTGGCCCGGCGGACGCCCGGCGCGCGATGGTGGAGAAAGGGGCCTGACGTGGCCGTGCTGACCGCCGTCTGCATCCTGCTGTCGGTGCTGGTGGCCGTGGATCTGCTGCTCACCGTGGGCATCCTGCGCCGGCTGCGTGACGGTGCCGACGGCGTGACGGCGCAACCGGTCATCTCGCCCGCGGTCGGTCACCGGATCGAGCTGAGCCGGGACCGCAAGCCCTGGCCCGCCGGCGCCGAGCAGCTACTGTCCGGTACCGCGCTGGTCGCCCTGGTGGTGCCGGGGTGCTCGACCTGCGAGCGGCTGCACCGGGCGATCGACGAACTCGAGGACGGCGTGCCGATCCCGTTCGTGGTGCTCGGCCAGTCCGATTACGAGGACGACGCCGAGGTGAGCGCCTACCTCGCCGGTTGGCACGGCGCCACCCCGTTGATCGCACCGCACGCCTTCGATGACCTCGACTCGTTCGGCCGTCCGGCGAGCTACCCGCTCGTGGTCGTCATCGAGAAGGGCCGGGTCACCGCCAGCGGGCACCGGTTGCGCGAGGTCACGGCCGCCATGTACCAGGCCGCGGACCGCCTGGAAGCCGTTGCACACCGGCACTGATCGACGCGCCGGGCACGCGTTCCTGATCGCCTGCCGGCTGGCCTTCCGCACCTCGCCGGTCAGCTTCGCGGTCATCATCCTGGCCGGGGTCGCCGCCGGCGCGGTGGCCGCGCCGGCGGCGGTGCTGACCAAGCACCTGGTCAACGACCTCGCCGACGAGCAGTCCCGGCAGCACGTGGCCGGGCTGGTGCTGCTGGCGGTGCTCATCACGGTGCTGACCGCGCTGGCCACGGCCACCAACGCGCTCGCCGGGATCCCGGCCTACCGGCTGGCCGGCCGGATCCGGGTGGTCACCGAGACCGAACTGGCCCGCGCCTGCGCCCGGTTCCCCGGCACCGAGGTGCTGGACGACGCGACCCTGCAGGACCGGCTGGGCCTGGCCCGCGAGGGCGCGCACGACGGCCCGGCCATGGTGGCCAGCACCATCGTCGGCACGTTCTCCTCGTGCTCCCGGATCGGCGGGTTCGTCGGGGTGTTGTGGGCCACCTCCCCCGCGATGCTGGGCGTGTTGCTGGCCACCGTCGTGCCGCTGGTCCTCCTGCGCCGGGCCGCCACCACGCGCTCGATCCGGTACGCGGAGCTGGCGAGCACCGCCTACCGCTGGCGCGACTACTTCACCGAGCTGTTCAGCACCCCGGCACCCGCCCGCGACATGCGGCTGTACGGCGCGCAGTCGGATCTGCTCGGCCGGCTGCGGCACCACCTGCAGACCGCGGTCCGGCTGGAGGTCCGCCGATCCACCCTGCAGTCGTTGACCCAACTGGCCTTCACGATGCTGGACGCGGTCATCGCCGGCGCCGGATCTGCTGGGGTGGTATGGCAAATCGCGCACGGCCGGCTCAGCATCGGCGACTTCCTGCTGTTCCTGGGGGCGGTCGCGGCGGTGCAGGCCGCGATCGCCGGCCTGCTCTACGCGCTGACCGAGGTCGGCATCTACGGCGCGATCTTCGGCCGCTACCTCGACCTGGTCGCGCTGTCGGAGACCGCGCAGGCAGCCGGCGGCGGCACACCGGCACCGCCGCTGCGCCGGGCGATCGAGTTCCGTGACGTCTGGTTCCGCTATCCCAGCTCGGCCGATTGGGTGCTGCGCGGCTTGAACCTCACCCTGACCGCCGGCGAATTCACCGCGCTGGTCGGGCTGAACGGCGCCGGCAAGTCGAGCGTGGTCAACCTGCTGCTGCGCTTCTACCAGCCGCAACGCGGCCGGATCTGCTGGGACGGCATCGACATCGCGACGCTGGATCCCGAATCGCTGCGGGCCCGGATAGCCGGCGTGCTGCAGGACCACACCAGTTTCGAGCTGACCGCGCTGGACAACCTGCTGATCGGCACCGATGCGACACCGGAGCAGGCCAGGCAGGCGGCTGCCGCAGCCGGCGTCCTGGAGGCGATCGAGCAGTTGCCGCAGGGCATGCAGACGATGCTCAGCCCACGCCGGGCGAACGAGGACGGCGCCGGCGGCTCGTCGCTGTCCGGCGGCCAGTGGCAGCGGATCGCCCTGGCCCGGGCGCTGCTGCGGACCGATCGCGACCTGCTGGTCTTCGACGAGGCGAACGCCCGGCTGGACGTCACGGCCGATGCGGCACTCAGCCGGCTGCTGCATTCGCTGCCCGGCACCAGGGTGGTGATCAGCCATCGGCTGCAGGGAATCCGGGACGCCGACACCATCTACCTGATCGCCGGCGGCGTGGTCGTCGAGCACGGTCCGCACCGGCAACTGCTGGCTCACGACGGCGAGTACGCCCGGCTGACGGCTCACGGCGACGAACACACTCGGCCGACGGCTCATGGTGAGGAGCGCACTCGGCCGACGGCCGGCGAGGAGCCCGACCGACCCGCGGCCGGCGAGGAGCCCGCACGGCCGGCGAGCGCGGACGAGACGTCCCGAGCGCTGTCGTGAAACGCGCGCTGGCCGCCGCCGGGCTGGCCGCCGCGGGGCTGTTGCTGGCCCGTCGGTACTGCACGGTGGTGACCGTGCGCGGGCACAGCATGAACCCGACCCTGGTCGACGGGCAGCGGGTGTTCGCCGTCCGGCGTACGCGCTATCGGGCCGGCGACATCGTCGTCTTCCGGGTGGCCGGCGGCGCCGGCACGCCGGGCGATCCGCACCACCGGGTCAAGCGGGTGATCGCCACCGGCGGCATGCCCCGGCCGGCGGCGTTCGACGGTTCCACGCTGCCCGCCATGGTGCCCGCCGGCCACCTCGCGGTGGCCGGCGACAACGCCGGGCAGAGCCAGGACTCCCGCCACCTCGGCTACATACCGCCGGCCGACGTGCTGGGCCGGGTACGCCTGCGGTCCCGATGAACCCCTACCGGCCGGTGCGGTACGGGCTGGTGACCAGCCGTTGGCCGTCGGCGTAGCGGTACACCTCGCGGCCGCCGATGAACACCTGCTCGGCGCGCTGCATCACATCCAGCGGGTCGCCGGACCAGATCACCAGGTCGCCGTCCTTGCCCTTGGTCAGCGAACCGACCCGGTCGTCGAAGCCGAGGATGCGAGCCGGGTTGATCGTGATGGAGCGCAGCGCGTCGTCGCGGCGCATGCCCTCCCGGACCGCGTAGGTGGCCTGGTGCACCAGGAAGTCGATCGCCACCACCGGATGGTCGGTGGTGATCGCCACGGTCACCCCGGCGTTGGCCAGCAGGCCGGGGTTGGCCAGCGTCCGATGGCGCAGCTCCACCTTGGACCGGGTGGCGAACATCGGCCCGACGATGCACGGGATGTCCCGTTCGGCCAGCACGTCGGCGAGCAGATAGCCCTCGGTGGCGTGGTTGACCACCAGCCGGTAACCGAACTCGTCGGCCAGCCGGATCGCGGTGGCGATGTCGTCGGCGCGATGGGTGTGCTGGCACCACGGCAGCTCGCCGGTCAGCACCCGGACCAGCACCTCCAGCGCCGGATCCCGCTCGAACGGCTCCTTCTTCTTCGCCGCCGCATCCCGCTTGGCCCGGTAGTCCTGGGCCCTCATCAGCGCGTCCCGGATCACCGCAGCCACCCCGAGCCGGGTGGACGGCAGCTGCTTCTTGTCGCCGTACACCTTCTTGGGGTTCTCCCCCAGCGCGCTCTTCACGCTGGCCGGCGACTTGATGATCATCTCGTCGACCATCCGGCCCCAGGTCTTGATGGCCACCGTCTGGCCGCCGATCGGGTTGCCGCTGCCGGGCTTGATCACGCAGGCGGTGACCCCGCCGGCCAGCGCGTCGGCGAAGCCGCGGTCGGCCGGGTTGATCGCGTCCAGCGCGCGCAGCCGGGCACCCACCGGGTCGGTCATCTCGTTGACGTCCTCGCCGGCCCAGCCCTCGCCCTCCTCCCAGACCCCGACGTGGGCGTGTGCGTCGATGAAGCCGGGCAGCACCCACTTGCCGGTCGCGTCGACCACCGGCATGCCCTTGGGCACCCGGGCCTTCGCGCCCACCACGCTGATCCGTCCGTCGCTGATCACCACCGTGCCGCCGGGTATCGGCTCACCCTCGATCGGGACGACGTACCCGCCGACCACGGCCACACTGTTGCCTGGCTGCGTCATGTGGCGACCATAGCCCGGAGCGGTTACCGGAGATCCCAGCGGTGCCGGACGATGGTCACCGGGGCCGGTTCGCCGCGAGCCAGCGCGTGCAGCACCGAGCGGCGGGCCCGCAGCCACCAGCGGACGAGTTCGACCAGCCCGGCCAGCTGGACGGCCACCGCGGCCGCGAAGGCGATCCGGTAGCCGGCGGTGTCGGCACCGGCCGCGTCCAGCACCCAGCCGAGGATCAGGCAGGACGCGATCCCGGCGACGAAGCCGGCGACGTTCACCACCCCGGTGGCGGTGCCCACCATGGCCGGGCCGTTGTAGTCGCGGACCACCGCGAAGCCGATCCCGGACACCGGCGCGCCGATCGCGGTCAGCAGCACCAGCGCGATCAGCAACCCACGCGGCACCGGGCCGGCGAAGGCGGCCAGCACCGCGTACCAGCCGACCACGGTGGCCAGGCAACTGCCGATCGCCAGCGGCACCCGGACCGCCGGACGCCGGGCGATCAGATACCCGATGCCGGGCCCGGCGGCGATCGCCACCAGCACGCTGGCCAGCAGCAGCGCGCTGGCCGAACTCCGGCTGAAGCCCTGGCCCTGGACCAGGTACGGCATCCCCCACAGCACGCCGAACATCACCGAGGTGCTCATCGCGGTGAAGTGCAGCCAGAAGCCGGCCCGGGTGCCGGGCAGCCGCCAGGCCTGCAGCACCCGCTGCCCCACTCGGCCGGCCGCCGCCGACAGCTCGGTGGTGCTACCCGGCCAGCCGGGACGTCCGGACGTTCGCGGCAGCATCGCATAGACCGCCAGTCCACTGACCAGCGACAGCCCGCCGGCCACCGCGAAGGTCGGCGTCCAGCCGAGACCGCGCAGCAGCAGGGTCAGCGGCAGGGTCGCCACCACGTTGCCGACCGAGCCGAGGGTGCCGGTCAGGGCCACCACCAGCGGGTAGCGGCGCGGGGTGAACTGACCGGCCGCGAACCGCAGCACGCTGACGAAGGTGAGCGCGTCGCCCAGCCCGAGCAGCGCCCTGGCCAGCAGCGCCGCGGGATAGCTGCCGGCCACCGCGAACAGCAGCTGGGCCAGCCCCATGGTGGTGGCCGCGGTGATCAGCAGCCGGCGCGGGCCGTACCGGTCGACCAGGATCCCGGTCGGGATCTGCATGGCCGCGTACACCCCGAGCTGTAGCAGCACGAAGATGCTCAGCTGGCTGGGACTGATGCCGAACCGGCTGGCCGCCTGCAGGCCGGCCACGCCGAGCGAGGTGCGGTGGAACACCGCGATCAGGTAGACCGCCACCGCGACCGCCCAGCGCCGCAGCGCGGCCGTCCGCTGCCGCCGCCTGATCGCGTCCGGGTTGCTCGCCGGGTCCGGTTGGCTCGTCGGGCCCGGGCCGGCTGACGACGAACCGGCTGAGGGCGAAGCGGCCGGCTCGGCTGACGGACCGGCTGAGGACGAACCGGCCGGCTCAGCCGACGACGAGTCCACGGAGCACGATCCTGGTCGGCTCGAACAGGGTTTCCAGCTCGGTCCGGGGGTCGGCCGGATACACCACCAGGTCGGCCGGCGCGCCCTCGTCCAGGCCGGGGTAGCCCAGCCAGGCCCGGCCCCGCCAGGACGCCTGGGCGATCACCTCCGGCTGCGGGATGCCGGCCTGCACCATGCTGACCAGCTCGTCCCGGATCCGGCCGTGCGGCTGCGCGCTGCCGGCATCGGTGCCCGGATAGATCGGGACGCCGGCCTCCCAGGCGGTCCGGATCCGCCGCCAGGACGTGCCGTACAGCGCCCGCATGTGCTCGGCGTAGCGCGGGAACTTGGCCGCGCCGGAGTGGGCGATCTCCGGGAAGGTGTCGATGTTGATCAGGGTCGGCACCACCGCGATGCCGCGCCGGACCACCTCGTCCAGCAGGTCCTCGGTCAGCCCGGTGCCGTGCTCGATGGAATCCAGGCCGGCGTTGATCAGGCCGGGCAGCGCGTCCTCGCCGAACACGTGCGCGGCCACCCGGACGCCCAGCTCGTGCGCCCGTCCGATGGCGGCGGCCAGCGCGTCGTCCGGCCAGCACGGCGACAGGTCGCCCACCTCGCGGTCGATCCAGTCGGCGGCCAGCTTGACCCAGCCGTCGCCCTGCGCCGCCTGCCGCTCCACCTCGGCGACCAGTTCGTCCGGCTCCACCTCCACGCCCAGGTAGCGGATGTAGCGCTTGGGCCGGGCGATGTGCCGGCCGGCGCGGATCAGCCGGGGCAGGTCGTCGCGC
>DASUAC010000123.1:0-3282 GCA_035763985.1 Jatrophihabitans sp.
CGAGAAAGTCCACCGCTGCCTCGGCGATCCGGTCCAGCAGCTGGTCCAACTCCCGGGCAGTGCCCAGCTCGCGGACGACGTCCAGCATCCGCTCGAGCCATGAGCGTCGCAGGAGTTCGGACGGCGCGACCATTAGGGGAGTTTCACACAATAATGAATTAACAACCACTCGACAGGCGGCAGCGTGTCATATTTCTGCGGTCGCGGCGGTATTCCACGCGATGACTACCCGTAATCGACACCGAAATGATACCGGTCGGCCGGAATTCAGCAGGCTTCGAGTACCACCGCGAGCCCCTGGCCCACCCCGATGCAGATGGCCGCCAGGCCGTACCCGCCGCCGCGGGCGTGCAACGCGTGCGCCAGATGCCCCAGGATCCGGGTCCCGGAGCAGCCCAGCGGGTGCCCGATGGCGATCGCGCCGCCGTGCGGGTTCACGATCGCCGGATCCAGCTCCGGCCACTCGGCCAGGCACGCCAGCGATTGCGCGGCGAACGCCTCGTTCAGCTCCACCATGGCCAGCTGCGACCAGCTCAGCCCGGCTCGGCGCAACGCCAGTTCGGCCGCGGCCACCGGCCCGATCCCGAAGAACTGCGGTTCCACCGCGGCCACCCCGCGGCTGACGATCCGGGCCAGCGGCTGCCGGCCGGCCGTCGCCGCGCCGGCCGCATCGCCGATCAGCAGCGCGGCCGCACCGTCGTTCAGCGGGCTGGCATTCCCGGCGGTGACCGTGCCGTCCGGCCGGAACGCCGGCTTGAGCTTCGCGAGCTTTTCCAAGCTGGTGTCCGGGCGGATCCCCTCGTCCCGGCTGAGCTCGACGCCGGGGACCGGCACCACCTCGGCGGCATAGTGCCCCGACTGCCAGGCCGCGTCGGCGTTGCGATGGCTGGCCAGCGCGAACTCGTCCTGGGCCTGCCGGGTGATGCCGTACTTCTCGGCGAGCAGTTCGGTGCATTCGCCGAGTGAGATCGTCCACTCGGCCGGCAGCCCGGGGTTGACCATCCGCCAGCCCAGCGTGGTGGAGTACATCGTCTCGTGGCCGGCCGGGAAACCCTTGGCCGGCTTGAGGAACACCCACGGCGCCCGGCTCATCGACTCGACCCCGCCGGCCACCGTGAGCGAGGCGTCGCCGACCGCGACCGCGCGGTTGGCCGCGATCGCCGCCTCCATCCCCGAGCCACACAGCCGGTTCAGCGTGGCACCCGGCACCCCGCTCGGCAGTCCGGCCAGCAGGCTCGCCATCCGGGCCACGTTGCGGTTGTCCTCGCCGGCACCGTTGGCATCACCGAACAGCACGTCCTCGATCCGGGACGGATCCAGCGCCGGGGAGCGCTCGACCAGCGAGCGCAGCACGTGCGCGGCCAGGTCGTCCGGTCGGACATCGGACAGCGCGCCGCCGTACCGGCCGATCGGCGTGCGGACGGCATCGAGGATGTAGACGTCGGTCATGGCCTTCATGGTGCCCGAAGTCGGTGCCGGCCCCGCCCGCGGATGTCGCAGATCACGGCTCGCCGGTGTAGATCCGGGCTCGGTCGTTGCAGATCACGGCTGGCCGGTGGGGGCTCAGTCCTCCGGCAGTTCGCGTTTGACCACCTTGCCGGCCGGGTTGCGGGGCAGCGCGTCGAGGAACCGGACGTCCCGCGGCACCTTGTACCGGGCCAGGTGCTCCTTGACGTAGCCGCGAACCTGGTCGGCGTCCAGCCGAGCACCGTTCGCCGGTACCACGAACGCCCGCAGCCGCTGGCCGAAGTCGGCATCCGGCACCGGTAGCACGGCGGCTTCGGCGATCTGCGGATGCGTGCTCAGCAACTCCTCGACCTCACCGGGGAACACGTTCTCCCCGCCGGAGACGATCATCTCGTCGTCCCGGCCGTCGACCCACAGCCGGCCGTCGGCGTCCAGGTGGCCGAGGTCGCCGGTGGCCATCAGGCCGCCCACCTGCTGTTTGCTGCCGCCGCCGGTGTAACCGCCGAACTGCATGCCGCTGCCGACGAAGATCCGTCCGGACTCACCGGCCGGCACCGGTTGCGAGTCGTCATCGAGGATCTTGACGGTGATGCCGTACGGCGGCCGGCCGACGCTACCAGGCGCCGCGGCCAGATCCGCCGGGGTGGCGATGCTGGCATAGGCCACCTCGGTCGAGCCGTACAGGTTGTACAGCACCTCGCCCAGCTGACCGCGGCAGCGTTGCACCAGCTCCGGGGTGAGCGCGGAACCGGACACCGCGACCAGCCGCAGCGCGGGCAGCCGGCGCGGCCGCTCAGCCAGTTCGGTGAGCAGCCGGGAGAGCAGGATCGGCACCGTGATCAGCGCGTCGCAGTCGTACTGCTGCAGGCAGTCGGCCACCTCGCCGATCTCCGGCCGCCGGCGCAGCACCAGGGTGTCGGCCAGGGCCAGCGCGATGAGCGCGGACAGCAGCCCCCAGGCGTGGAAGACCGGCACCGCGACGAAGACGTATCGCCGTGACCGTAAGGCGATCCGGGACAGGTACCCGCCGGGGATGGCGAGCGAGGTGCCGAACTCGCGGGCCGCCCCCTTCGGCGCGCCGGTGGTGCCGCTGGTCAGCAGCACGATCCGCTGGCCGCGTTCCGGCCGGTCTGGCCGCTCGCCGGCTGCCGTACCGGCCAGCAGCGATTCGATCGAGTCGGGATGCTCGCCGTCGGTCCAGCCCAGCAGCACGCCGAGCCGCGGGGTATAGCCGGAGTGAGCGGCGAACTCCTCGTCCTGGATCAGCAGGTCGATCCGTTCCCGCCCGGCCACGTCGGCCAGTTGCGGCCCGGCGAAGTCGGTGTTCAGCAGTACGGTGCGGGCGCCCAGTTTGGCCGCGGCGAACAGCGCGTCGAACAGGCCGCGATGGTTGCGGCACAGGATGCCGATGCTGTCACCGTCGACGAAGCCGCGCCGGCGCAGGGCGGCGGCCAGCCGGGTGCTCCGGTCGTCCAGTTCGGCGAAGCTGACCGGGCCGCGCTCGTCGATGATCGCGGTACGGCTCGGCTGCCGCCGCCGGGCGAACGACAGCGCCGCACCGGCCGGGCCGTACCACTGGAAGTCACGCAGCACCTGCAGCAGCCGGTGCGGCGGCTCCAGCCCGACGGCGCCGGCCCGCAACAGCGCCAGCGCGGACACCGTCTCCACGCCGGCCCGGCCGGCCAGCCTGCCCGGCAACCGGACCAGTTCCTGCGGGCGGGGCAGTCGGTCAGGCATCGGCCGCCGCCCGGACGGCCCGCAGGTAGCGCGACATGACTGCCACGCTAGCGACGGTCCGGGCAGCGCGCCGGGTGG
>DASUAC010000124.1:0-4431 GCA_035763985.1 Jatrophihabitans sp.
CGCAAAGCTTCGTCGATGGACAGGGTGCCGCCGTGATGGGTGGTGGCCCGGCCGGCCCGGCGCTCCAGATCCGACAACGACATGGTGATGACGAGTTGGCAGGGCAGCCCGGCGTGATCGGGCAGCTCGCCGGCGCCGAGCAGTCGGCGGCCTGCTTCCTCGAACGCGTCGTGCCAGCGCTGCGGCAGCGTCCGGTCGTCCGGGCCTAAAGCGTCATCGGGACGACGAGTGGCGAGCGGGGTGAGGATGGCCTCCCAGATCGCCTGACACGTCGGCAAGGGTGAAGCAAGCCGGCAACAGCTAACCCTCTTCCACCAGCTCCGAGATCGGCCGGCGTTGGGACGAGGCGGTGACCGGCGCCTTGCCCACCCGGAGCAGTACCAGCGGATGACTCGGCAGGCCGAGTTCGGCGCGCAACAGCTGCCTGGTGCGCGGCACCTCGACCACCTGGGTGAGCAGGCTCATCGCATGGCCCCGCTGGGTCACCACCAGCCAGATCCGTTCCAGCGCCTCACCGGCCCGTAGCCAGCCCAGCCGGGAATCGTCCTGGGTGGTCAGCAGCAACAGGCATTGATTCATGCTGGATCGGGTCTCGGTGGGCAGCCAGCCGGTACCGCGGGAATCGAAGTCCCGGATCGGGATGTCGTCGCCCGCGCCGGCATCGACATGGGGCACCGCGCTGGCCGGCACGCCGTCCCGGCGGCCCGGGTCGTCGGAGGTCCAGGCGCGCAGTTCGGCGCGGTAGGCCGGATCGGCGTTCTGCTCGGCGTCGGCCTGCTGGCTGAGCACCGCGGTGGCGATCCGGTGGCCCTGCCTGGCGATCACGAACAGTCCGGCCCCCTCCTGCTCGGCGGCGCGCACCAGTTCGTCGACCAGCTCGATGGGCACCGGATCGGCCCGGAACTGGCGGCGGTTGGTCTGCCGGCTCTCCACCACGTCGTTCAGCGCCGCGATCTCCGAACCATCCGAGGCCTGCTCCAGCACGGTCAGCCGGGCCAGCAGGTCGGGGTCATCCGGGTCCGGCATCCGCCGCACCTCCGCCCGGTAGCCGGCGGCGGCCACCAGCACCCGCGCATTGAACAGCGCGCAACCGCAGCTGATCAGCAACTGACGAGAGGACGGATCGAGCGCGGCCAGCCGACGGCTGCGATCCACGCGCAGCTCCAGGCTGTCGTCGGTCAGCCGGAAGCGCCAGGGCTGGGTGTTGTGGACCGACGGCGCCAGCGCCGCCCGGCCGATGGCAAGCCGCAGCACCTCACGTACCGCGGGGCTGCGGGTCAGTGGGGAAGTCATGATGGATCCTTTCGGCTCGGCGGGGTGCGCGACGGATCGCTCGGACCGGTGAAGGTCCGGGCGGTGGACGCGGTCGGACGCTCAGCCGGCAACCCGGCCACGGCGGTGTCGGCCGGCGTCCCGGCCACGGCGGTGTCGAGCGGCTGCCCCGCAGTCCGAACTCCGCCGGCCAGGCTCCGCGGCACCGACTCGCCGGTGAGCACCGCCTCGTCCACCGACAGCGCGGTGCCGGTCAGCACCCGGGCATCGGCCGGCACGATGTCGCCGGCCCGTACCTGCAGCAGGTCACCGGGCACCACCTTGGCGGCCGGGAGATCCCGGACCGCGCCGTCCCGGACCACCGACGCCCGCGGTGCGGTCAGCTCGGCGAGGGCGGCGATCGCCTTCGCCGAACGCACCTCCTGGACGGTGCCGAGCGTGGTGTTGAGCAATATCACCAAGGCGATCACCACGGTGTCCGGCCAGTCCCGCATCGCCGCGGTGATGGCGGCCGCGACCAGCAGCACCACGACCACCGCGTCGGTGAGCTGCCGCATGACGATGACCCGGATCGGGATCGGCCGGTGCAGGACGAGCTCGTTGCCGCCACCGGCACGCAGCAACTCGGCCGTCTGCTCGGTGTTCAGGCCGGTCGACCGTTCGGCCGCGGCCGGCAGCGTGTCAGACATGACCCGGCCCGCTCTGCGCACTGGCCCGGCCGTCATCGGCGGACTGCCCGGTACGGAATGCCGGGTAACTTTCGGTACGGAACGCCGGGCGATCCTCGGTACGGAATGCCGGGTAACCGACTGTGTGAACCACCGGATGACCGGAGGCAGCCAGCGCGATCCGGCTGGGCAGCATGGCAGTGGCCACACCGATCCAGATGCGGCGGTCGTGGCTCCAGTACACCGGATCCACCTTCCGATATCGATGTTCTCCGATACCGATATTCGGCGCATGCCGCATCGCTCGGCCAGAGTCCTTCGGCCCGGCCGGCATGTCACAGGTAAGGGCCTTTCGGCTCTAGGCCCTGGCACAGCGCAACTCAATGATGGGAGTTGGGTCAGCAAGCCAGCCCTAACCGGCTGCGGGAGGGCGTCATGATCGAGAGATTCGCCGTAGGCGTAGCGATTGACGGTTCGGCGGCCAGTTCAGCGGCAGTGCGCTGGGCGGCTGTCGAAGCCGCGCGGAACGGCGGCAGGCTGAAGGTCATTCACGTCTGCGAGGTCAACAGCGCCTACCTGTGGGCGATACCGGACCTTCCAGAACAACTGCAGGAACTGAGCCGGCCGACCGTCTCCGAAGCCGTCCGGTTGGCCCGGCAGACCGAGCCCGGCATCGAGGTGACCGACTGGACGCTGGTCGGGCCAGCGGTGCGGATGCTGCTGCTTGCCTCGGAATACGCGGATCTGATCGTGCTCGGCCGCAGCGGCCGGAGTTCGCTCGCCGCCCACATGGTGGGCTCGACGACGTACCGGATGGCTGCGCATGCGCACTGCCCGGTGGTCGCGATACCTGAGCCGGCCACCGACGAAACCGGTCCGCGTGAGCCGCGACGGGTGATCGTCGGGATCGCCGACCGGCCGACCCGCGGCCATGCGATCGACTTCGCCATCGCCGAGGCAGATCGGCACGGGGCGGATCTGCTGGCCGTGAAGGCATGGAGCGGACTGGGTGGTCCGGGTACCGAACCGGCGTTGCGGGAGAGCGAGGAGCTGGACCAGGTGAACCAGCTGCTTGCCACCCACCTGGCCCGGCACTCACCCGATCTGCCGGCCGCCACGATGCTTCGGGCCGGCTCGCCGTCCAGCGTGCTCAGCGGCCTGTGCCGGCCGGACGATCTGCTGGTGCTCGGCCAGCATCGGCACGGCCCGTTCGTCCCGCCGAGCATCCGCAAGGTGGTCGCGGACTGCCTGCACCATGCCGCCTGCCCGGTGGCGGTGGTGCCGGAACCAGCCGTCACCGCCGAGCAACACGAACGGCCGCGGGTGTCCGAGGCCACCGGAGTCGTCAGCTACTGAGGCCCAGTGCGCAACACCGCCGCCGCGCTACCAACGCCCAATAAGGGAGCAGGCCATGAAAGCGCTCGTCTACCACGGACCCGGCCGGCACAGCTGGCAGGACGTCCCCGATCCACAGTTGATGCACGCCGGCGACGCGATCGTACGGGTCGACACGGTGACCATCTGCGGCACGGATCTGCATATTCTCAAAGGGGATGTGCCCGAGGTGGAGTCCGGCCGGATCCTCGGTCACGAGGCGGTCGGCACCGTGCTGGAGATCGGCACCGGAGTGCAGGACATCGCCGTCGGGGACCGGGTGCTGATCTCCTGCATCTCGCCGTGCGGGCGCTGCAGCTACTGCCGGCGCGGCAGCTACGGGCAGTGCCGCAACGGCGGCGGCTGGATCCTCGGGCACCTCGTCGACGGCACCCAGGCGGAACTGGTCCGGGTGCCGTTCGCAGACAACTCGCTGTACCGGCTGCCCGAGAAGGTGAGTTCGGAATCGGCCTTGCTGCTGGCCGACATCATGCCCACCGCGTACGAGGTCGGCGTGCTGAACGGCAACGTGACGCCCGGTGACACGGTGGCCGTCGTCGGCTGCGGGCCGATCGGGCTGGCCGCGATCATCGAGTCCCGGCTGTTCTCCCCCGCCCACATCATCGCGGTGGATCCGGCGACCAACCGGCTGGACGCGGCGAAGCAACTCGGCGCCGACGTGTGCGTGGCCACCCCGGCCGAGGCCAGCCAGGCAGCCACCGAGCTCACCGGCGGCCTGGGGGTCGACGTGGCGATCGAGGCGGTCGGCGTTCCGGAAACCTTCGAGTTGTGCGCGGATCTGATCCGTCCCGGCGGCCATCTCGCCAACGTCGGCGTACACGGCCGGCCGGCCACGCTGCACCTCGAGCGGCTGTGGATCTCCGACGTCACCATCACCACCGGCCTGGTCGACACCTCCTCCACGCCCCGGCTGCTGACCATGCTGGCCACCGGCCAACTGGATCCGAGCGGCTTGATCACGCATCGCTTCGGCCTGGGCGAGATGCTCGAGGCCTACGACGTGTTCGGCCAGGCTGCCGACTCCGGAGCGCTGAAGGTCGCCCTGTTCCGTACCTGATCCACCAGCGGCTGCACGCACCGGCAGCCGCCCGCACCT
>DASUAC010000125.1:0-3299 GCA_035763985.1 Jatrophihabitans sp.
CTTCGGGAGTACTACCTCGACGACGACATCGAAGAGCTGGAATATGCCGCGTCAGCTGCTGCTGCTCGCGCCTCGCTCCGACTGATCGATGCCGACCCCGCTGCGGCACGGCGCAGGATCGTGATCGCGGCGGATGTTGCCGACAATCTCGTCGAGATCCGCGACGATCTCGATCGCGGAGTGATTCGGGTGACCAGCGAAGTACCCATCGCCTGGTGCGCCTCGTTCCATGTGGAC
Organism: Jatrophihabitans sp.; assembly: GCA_035763985.1. GTDB lineage: Bacteria > Actinomycetota > Actinomycetes > Mycobacteriales > Jatrophihabitantaceae > Jatrophihabitans_A. Next base: position 238 of record DASUAC010000125.1, read on the forward strand.
GAGCACGCCGCTGAGGAGGCCGTGTCGGCTGCGGCATCGGTGATCGACGCGGCCGATCTCGGCGATCCGTCGGCCGAGGACCGGGTGGACGACACCGAAGGCTACGAACTGCTGTGGTACGCCACCCAGGAGATCGAGGACATCCTTGCCGAGCTGGGCGGTTGAGTCTCGCATCGCGGCCAGCTGTCATGCCGCCACCTGTATCGGTTCGTAGCCGGCGACGCCGTCACGGGTTTCGCGGGTGACCAGCACACCCCGGCCGGCGATGCCGCTGGGCGGCAGCTGAGGCAGCCGGACGCCGAATATCTCACCGTCGGTGGCGCACGGCTGCAGCAGCAAGCCCGACCGGTGCCGGCGCAGATCAGGACCGATACCGCGAAAGCTGTTCAGCACGTCCGGCGTTCGTGCGGTTGCCACCACGCTCGCATCGGTGTGGGCGATCCAGGCCTGCAGGGCGCTGCCGGCGGCGGTGTCGGTGAATTGCTCGGCATCGTCGATCACCAGCAGTTCGGCGTCGATGTCGTCGAGCAGATCCTCCGGCCGCCAGGTGATGATGCGGTTCTCGGCTGCCCAGGCGGCCAGCCCCGAACGAGCAGGAGCGGCCGCCAGGATCCGCAACCCTCTGGACCGTGCCTGTCGTGCGATGAGGATGGCCGCGGTGGACCTGCCGCTGGCATCAGGCCCTGCTATCAGGAACCGGCGGTGCGGGTCGAGTAGCGGACATCCGATGACCGACGCGTCATCTCGACCGACGCCGAGCAGACAGTGACCGTCTGGCTCGTGCTGTGCCAACAACCAGCCCGCATCGACGGCGGCAGGTAGCGGACGCATGCGGATGGTCGGACCGGAGAGCCTGCCGGGCTCTGCCGGAAAGCGGGCATCGCCGGCGACCGGCCACTCGGTCGTCGGTGGCCTGCCGGCCGCGGAGAATCCGGTCGTCCTGGACAGGGCTCGAGCCCGCAGGGAATCCCACTGAGCAGCGGAAGATGGGTCTTCGGCGAGCAGTCCGATCTGCACCTCGATGCCGTCCTCGGCGGTCACCGCACGGCCCGGCGGGGCTGTCCGCGGCACCGCGGCCATCTCGACACCTGCGGCCGCATAGTCGTTCCGATCGGCCAGCGGCAGCAGCAGCCTCCGGCTGAGCGCGGATCCGATGCGTGTTCCCAGGACGCCCCGGTCCCCGGTTATCGCGAAGCTGAAACCGGTCGCCGCGCCTTCGCGTAGCAGTTGACCGATCAGCTCGGCGGATCGGCCGCCGTCCACTTCATCGCTCAGGTTGCACATGCGGTCCCAGCCGTCCAGGGCCACCAGGATGGCCGGGAGGTGGTAGCCGATGGCCAAGCCCTCGGCGAAGTCGGCTGCTCCGTGCTCGGCCAGTAGCTGCTGTCTGCGCCGGTGCTCGCCGGCCAGCCGGGCGATCAGCCGTGGCACCGCCGCGGGTTCGGTCGTATCCAGCACCGCGCCGCAGTGCGGTATCTGCTGGAGTGGCCGCAGCGCTGCGCCCGCGCAGTCGATGGCGTAGACGTGCAGCCGGTCCGGCGTGAGCTGGCCGATCGCAACACCGATGATCGTCCGGAGCGCGGTGGTGCGACCCGACCGAGGGCCTCCGATCAGCCCGAGCGCACCGCCCGCAACCAGGTCCAGGCTGACCGGGGCCTGGCGCGACTCGGCTGGCTCGTCGCTGCGGCCGAACACCACCACACCGCTGCCCGGAGTCGGTTCCACGCACAGGATCTCCGGCAGTGGGTCGAGCCATGGTGGCGTCGGCCTGGGCATACCCGCGGCGGCGGCCACGACCGCCCGCTTGAGGATCGTCAGTTCGGTGGGTTGGTCGGGATCCGCCGGTGACGCGCGAGGCCGGTTCCACTCGTCGAGTTCGGTGATCGCGATGACGTCCGCCGGAGTTGCGGGCTGAGAGACGCATGCGGTCTGGAATTCCACGAGTTGGCCGTCCGCATGCCGAGCGATCGCCAGCCCTGGCGTGCCGCGGCTGATCCGGCTGGCGGTATCCACCCCGACGACGTCCACCGACTCGGCAGCATCGGCCATCCGCAGCGCTATGCGCAACCCGATGTTGGCCTTGATGTCCGCGGAGAGCACGCCGGCCGGTCGCTGCGTCGCCAGCACCAGGTGCACGCCGAGTGAACGCCCGCGCTGGGCGACGCTCAGCAATCCGGTCAGTAGCTCAGGCATCCGTTCGGCCAGTGCCGCGAACTCGTCGACGATGAGCACCAGCCGTGCCAGCGGGTTATCGAGGCTGTTGCCGCTGTGCTGGTAGTCAGCGAATTCCGAGATTCCGGCGTGGGCGAAGGCCTCTTCCCGCCGTCGCAACTCGGCGTTCAGCGCGGCGAGCGCTCGCCTCGTTCGGTGCGGGTCGAGATCGGTCACCACTCCTGTCACGTGCGGAAGCTCGGCACATTCGGCGAACGCGGCACCGCCCTTGTAATCGACCAGTACGAAGGTCAGCTCGGTGGGTGGATTTCGCAGCGCCAGGCTGGTGATCAGGACCCTGAGCAACTCCGACTTGCCCGAACCGGTGGTCCCGGCGACGAGTAGATGGGGACCGTCGGCGGCCAGGTCGATCTCGAACGTGCGGTCGCCGCTGATGCCGATCGGGGCAGTCGGCCGGGAAGATCGGCTGCGCCAGCGGCGTCGGACGGCCTCCGCGCCGACTTCGGCCAGCCCCACCGCCTCGCTGAGCAGTGCCGATCGATCCCATGTCACAGCGGGGCGGATGTCCTCCGCATCGCGTAGGCAGGCAAGTGCTCGCGTCACCTGCTCGGCCCATCCCGGCCCGACCCGTTCGACCCGAACCGGAAGCCGTGGACGACCTCGATTCGTGAGCAGGGCCTCGGTGCCGGCATCGTCGACCAGGTGCAGTGTTGCCGGGCACCTGGCCGGCAACGACTGGTGCTGGCCGGCGAAGCAGATGACCGCAAACCCTAGCGACGGCCCCTCGTCGATCAACTCGTTGACGCACGGCAGATCTACGATCAGGCTTGCCGGATCGATCACCACCAGTGTCCAGCGACCGGACCACGGTCGATCCGGGGCGGCTCGCT
>DASUAC010000126.1:0-4378 GCA_035763985.1 Jatrophihabitans sp.
CAGTACTCCATCTGGCAGGACGACCGCGAGCTGCCGGCCGGCTGGCGTCGGGAAGGCACCACCGGCAGCAAGGAAGAGTGCCTGGCGCACATCGACCAGGTGTGGACCGACATGCGTCCCGCCTCGCTGCGCCGCTGGATGGAGGAACACCAGGACCTGGCCGACGCCTGAGGCAGATGACTCAGGCGTCGGAGGGTTTCCGGGCCGGTTGGCCGGACCGGCTCGGCATCGCGAGCGGGTCCTGCCGGATGGCTGGCACAGCTGGTGGTGGCGCTGCGGGACGGCCTGCCGCCCGATGTCCGGTCGTCGTGGCCGGCCCGCGACCCGGCGATCCTGGAGGTCAGCGCGAACTCCGGGTGGAGAGCCGGGCGATCCTGGACATGCTGTTCGATCTGGTCAAGTCGCCGATCCTGCGGTGCCGGGTCGATGAATGCCGAATACCCTGGTTTCTAGGACAATTGCTGCACCCAGCAGCACGCGGTCTGGGGACTATTTCCCGCACTCCCGGTCCGGCCAGCGAGTCTCCATCAACGGCAGCAAACCGCACGCCTGGGCTGCTTATCAGAATTTCCTCTGATAGCGCAGGATTCCCTCTGGAACGGCGTTCCGGTAGGTGTCCTTGATCGAGAATATCCCGATATGTAAGGCAATTGCCTCTCGCCAGGATGCCGGTTGTGGGCGTAGCGTGAGCAGCCGGAGCTGAGCTGTTTAGCCCATGCGCCTCGGGGGGAAATGCCGATGTCTGGTTCGCACGCCACTCGTCCGTCCGTCCGGCTTCGAGTAGGCCGGAGTTTCGTCGCGATCCTGCTCAGCGGCTTCATCGCCGCGGTGACCGGATTGTTCCTCGCGCTGGGCAACGCCCCGGCCGGCGCGGTGGGCGCCACCACCACGACCGGCAGCGATACGCAGAGCTCGTCCGCCTCGGTCAGCTCCTCGTCGCAGAGCTCCTCGGCATCGGAGAGTTCCTCGGCGCCGCGGACTTCGGTGTCGGAGAGTTCCTCGGCGCCGCACAGCAGCTCGACGTCGCAGAGCGCGAGTTGCGGCGCGGCCGTGCAGATCACCTCGGTGCACATCTCTCCGACGCTGTCCGACGGCAACGTGGTGATCACCATCGCGCACACCGGGCAGGGCTGCCCGAACGCGACGCCGGCCACCCTGCACGTGCACCAGGATCTGCTCGCCTCGCCGCACGCCGGCTCGAACCCGCAGCACCAGTCCAATCAGAACTTCCAGATCGGGCCGGACTTCGGTGACACCGTGACGGTGCCGCTGCTGACCTCGGTCGACGACCTGTGCTTCGTCCAGGTCGACGTGCACGCCGGCAGCATCCATCACGGCCGGTTCTTCCCGACCACGACCTGCGGTTCGGTCTCGCCGACCGAGTCGAGCTCCGCGCCGTCGTCCTCGTCCGCACCGGCATCGTCATCGGTGGCTGCGGAATCCAGTTCGCTGGCCAGCTCGGAGGTCGCCGCGGTGGCCACCACCGCCCCCGGGCCGACCGGGCCGCTGGCGTCCACCGGCGTCCTGGTCAGCGTGCCGGTGCTGCTCGCTCTAGCGCTGATCGCCGCCGGGTTCCTGCTCAACCGGGCCGCCAGGCAGCGCCGGCACTGAGTCTGCTACGACAGCAGATCTCGGATTAGTCGGGGCACGTCCGGCTGGCTGGTCGGTCGGCACCGGTGTTAGCGTCCGGTTCCGTCATGCAATCAGGGCCCGGAGGTGCGGGTGATCCTCGACGACTGCGAACTGCCGATCGTGCTCGCTCCACTGGCGGGCGGCCCGGCGACCCCGGAGCTTGCCGCCGCGGTCAGCAACGCCGGCGGGCTCGGCTTCGTGGCCGGCGGCTACCTGACCGCGAGCCGGCTGGCCGAGACGATCGCCGCCACCCGCGCGCTGACCGAAAGGCCTTATGGCGTCAACCTGTTCGTGCCCGGCCGGCCCGCCCCGGACCGGGCAGCGGTGGACCGGTACGCCGCGCTGGTCACCGCCGAGGCGACCGCGATCGGCGCGCCGGCCGGCCCGGTTCGGCACGACGACGATGACTGGGAGGCGAAGCTCGCGCTGCTGCTGGCGGATCCGCCACCGGTCGTCTCGTTCACCTTCGGCTTTCCGGACCGGACCGTCCTGAGGCGGCTGCGGACGGCCGGCGCGGAGGCCTGGCTCACCGTGGGCAGTCCGGACGAGGCGGCAGCGGCCGCCGGGTCGGGTGCCGATGCGCTGGTGGTGCAGGGCGCCGAGGCCGGTGGCCACCGGGGCGGCCCGGCGGACGACCCGGCCGGTGCGGTGGGCCTGCTCGCGTTGCTGCAACTGGTGGCCGCCCGGGTACGGTTGCCGCTGGTCGCCTCCGGCGGCATCGCCACCGGGGCCGGCATCGCCGCGGTGCTCGGTTGCGGTGCCCGGGCAGCGGCGCTCGGCACCGCGTTCCTGGACTGCCGGGAGGCCGGCACCGCCGCGGTGCACCGTGCGGCCCTGCACGGGGACGCGCCGACCGCCTATACCCGGGCGTTCACCGGCCGGACCGCGCGCGGCATCCGCAACGACTTCCTGAACCGGCACAGTGCCGAGGCGCCGGAGGGCTACCCGGAGGTGCATCACCTGACCGCGCCGATGCGCCGGGCGGCGCGGACGGCCGGCCTGCCGGAGCTGGTCAATCTCTGGGCCGGCCAGGCCTATCCGCTCAGCCGGTCGGTACCGGCCGGCGAGCTGGTCCGGACGTTGGCGGACGAGGCACGGGACGCGCTCGCCCGGGCCGCCGGCCTGCTGCCCGGGCCGTCCAGGCCGGCCGAGTAGCTGCTATCGCGGAACGCGGTCCCGGGTATCGGCCAGCCGGCCGATCAAGGCCTGCCGGTCCGGCACGGCGAGCTTGCCGGTCAGCGCGGCGATGTGCTTCTCCACGGTGCGGGGCGAGATGTGCAGCCGTTCGCCGATGGCCCGGTTGCCGAGGCGTTCGGTCACCAGTTGGCTGACCTCGTACTCGCGTACGGGGACGCCGAGCGCGCGTAGCTCGGCCGGGACTGCATCGATGCCGTCCCGCCGTTGCGGTACCGGGACGCCCAGGGCGCGCAGTACGTCCCGGCAGCTGCGGGCCGCCGGCGCGACGCCCTGCTCGTGGAACCAGGCCTCGGCGGCACGCAGATCCTCGATCGGGCTGCCCCAGCCGTCCGCCGCGGCGGCCGGTGCGACCAGCCGGGCGATCAGGTGCCTGGTGACCGGGTAGATCCCGGCGGCGGCCCGGGCCTGTTCCGCGTGCTGTTCTGCCTTTGCGAGATTGCCTTCTCGTCCGGCCTGCACGGCCGCCGCCGCATGCAGGAACTGCCGGCACCAGCGCCGTCGGCCGGCCGTCCCCAGCGCCGCTGCCACCTCCGCCGGCTGGCTGGTGCCGGCCAGGGTGCTGAGCAATTGTGCCAGCGCGAAGGGCAGCGACAGGCTGTCATTCGTGCCGATCACGTGCTGCCGAGCCGGGTCCTGCAAAGTGGCGAGCGCCTCGCCGTCCCGGCCTTCCAGCGCGAGGCAGACCGCGGAGGCGAGCCGCACCGTCGGCATCCCGGCAGGGCCGCTATCACCGCAGGCCGACTCGTAGCGAGCCACCGCCTCGGCCAGCGTCACCCGGTCCGCGCGGTAACCGGCGGCCAGTACCAGCCCGTACAGGGCGTACCGCTCCATGCTGGCGTTGCGCAGCCGGCGAGCCTGCTCCAGGCAGCCGGTCAGGCCGGCCAGCACCGGCGCCAGGCTGCCGTCGGCCAACTGAACCTGCTCGAGCCGGAGGTTCGTTTCCAGCAGGAGCGCTTGGCCTACCATGCCGAGTTGCTCGGCCTGCGCGTGGACCGTGCACAGCAACGAGCAATCGCCTGCGTTCTCCAGCTGCAGAAGAGCCGAATGCATCTTGGCGTGGAACTGCCAACCTGGCAGGTTGTGCTCCTCGGCCAATGCGGCGATGCGCTCGCCTTCGTCGCATCCCTCGCCTGATAACACATACAGCGCCAGCCAGCCTCGACATGCCGCCTCGGCGGCACTGCGGCGCGCGTCGGCATCAACGGCGGTTCGGGACAGCCGTTCGGCGCCCTCGGCGACAGCCCGGGCGCGTGGTGCGACCTCGCTGAGAGCTTGCGAACCTGGCGAATTGGTTGCCAGGCAGAGTTCCAGCACGTCGCGGTGCGTCCGCGCCAAATCGCTACCGCCAGTGCCGATCAGCGCCTGGGCACAGGCCAACTGCCGCTGGCCTTCCGGTCGCCGCGTCGCGAGAATGCAGCCCCAAGCGAGGTCGAGATGAATGAACACCCGGCAGGTTCGGTCTGGCCCGATAGCCGGTGGCAGCTGGTCGGCCAGCTCCAGTGCCCGGTCCAGCTGCCACGTGTCGATCAGTACGCGGACCAGGTCGCCG
>DASUAC010000127.1:0-6152 GCA_035763985.1 Jatrophihabitans sp.
GGAACGTGCTGAATGCGACGGTCCGCGAGGGGATGGACCGACGCCGTTTCGAGCTCGCGACCATTGCCGCCGCCCGGTCGCTGCGGTCCACCTACTGCACCGCTGCGCACTCGAAGTTCCTGCGCGACATCTGCGGCGACGAGCCCACCGTCGACCAGATCGCGGCCGATCCGTCCGGCGCGGCGCTCGATGAGCAGGATCGTGCGGTGTACGAGTTCGCCGGCAAGGTCGCGGCCGACGCCAGTTCGGTGACCCAGGCGGATGTCGACAACCTGCGGGCCGTCGGTCTGACCGATCGGGAGATCGCCGACATCGTCTTCGCGGCCGCCGCACGCTCGTTCTTCACGCGGGTGCTCGACGGCCTCGGCGCCCGACTCGATCACCAGACCGCGGCGGCCTTCTCGCCCGAGCTTCTCGACAGCATGATCGTCGGTCGCCCGCCGCTATCGGCGTGACGTCGCGAAGCCGGATACGAAGACCATGGCTGGTTTCGTCGGGTCGGTGCGACCGTGCCGGGCGGTTGACCTGCCGGCGCTGGACGCCGCCTTCCCGCTCGGGGACGTGCACCGGCATCGCATCGACGGCCAGATCGCTGACCGCTGGCTCTACCTGATCGCATTCGCTCCCGGCCCGGTCGGGCACTGCCTGGTGCACTGGCACGGCCCGACCATCCTCAGCGTTCGAGATGTGCTGCCCCATTGCGTGGAGATCAATCATCTGTACGTGGCCGAGCACGCCCGAGGTCGCGGCTCGGGCAGCGCGCTGTTGGCCGAGGCCGAATCGTCCGCCGTGGTACGGCGGCGCACCACCATCGGGCTCGGCGTCGGCGACGACAACCCGAGCGCCCGCAGGCTGTACACCTCGCTCGGGTACGCGCCGAGCGGCGCGCGGTACGCCGTGGATTACGAGTACCCGGACGCGGCCGGCCGGCTGGTGCCGGCGCACGAGGCCGGCGACTTCCTGGTCAAGTCGCTGCCGGCCACCGCCTGACCCGCCATCAGAGAGGTTCGGCCGCCGGCACGGCACGGCGACCGCCCTGCAGCGCCGGCAGAATAGGCCAATACACCTTGCACATCGGCTAGAACAGCTCCAGCGGGTCCAGCATCACCCGGACTCCTCCGCCCGACTTGCGGGCGGACCGGATCGCGGCGCCGGCGTGCAGCGCCTCGGCCAGCGCCGCCCCGTCACCGCGCGGCACCCGCAACAGCGCGCGGATCTGCTCCGCCGCATTGCCATCCCGGCCGGGCAGCGTGACCGAGCCCAGTTCCTCGGCCGAGGCAGGCAGCTTGCTCAGCGCCAGCAACTCCGCGACGTCGGCCGGGCTGCCGGTCAGCGACGCCATCCGGGCGGCCGGCGGGAACCGCAGCTGTTGCCGATCGGCCAACTCCCGCTCGGCGGAGCCGGCCGGGTCCCAGCGGACCGCCGACTGCACCACGGGCAGCCCGGCATCGGCACCGATCACCACCGTGCCGTCCGCCGCCACCAGCGCGATCGCGTTCAGCCAGCGGCGCAACGTCTCCTCGGCCGCCCGCAGGTCCGGCCGGGACAGCAGCGCCCAGCCGTCCAGCAACAGCGCCGCGCCGTACCCGCCGGCCACCAGCGGCTCGGCGCCCGGCGTGGCCACCACCACCGCCGGCCCGGCCGACACCTCGGCCAGCACCGCGTCCCCGGAACTGGCCCGCAGCACCGCGCCGGGGAAGGCCCGGCCCAGTTCCTCGGCGGTACGGGCGGAGCCGATCACCACCGCACGCATCCTGGTGCCGCCGCAGGCCGGACAGCGCCAGCCGGCCGCCACCCGGCCACACCAGCGGCAACTCGGCGCCGTCCCGGCCGAGGCCGCGGCCAGCGGCCCGGAGCAGTGCGGGCAGCGCGCCGGCAGCCGGTCCCGGGCGCAGGCCAGCGCCGGCAGGTAGCCGCGGCGGGGTACCTGAACCAGCACCGGTTTGCCGGCCGCCAGCGCGGCCCGGGCGGTGCGGAACTCCAGCGCCGGCAGCCGGGCCGAACGGGCCACCGGATCCCGTTCGGACTCGATCTCGTCACCGGCCGCCATCACCCGTGGACCGGCCCGGCGTACCACCGCCCGGTCGGCGGCGATCCGGTGCGCCCAGCCGGCCGAGACCAGCTGCGCCGATTCGGCGGTCTCGGCGAAGCCGCCGAGCAGCAGCGCGCAGCCGGTCATCGAGGCGCGCAGCACCGCCACGTCCCGGGCGTGCGGGTACGGCGCGCGTGGCTCGGCGTGCAGGTCGTCCCCGTCGTCCCACAGCACGATCAGGCCGAGGTCGGCCACCGGCGCGAAGACCGCGCCGCGGGTGCCCACCACCGCCCGGACGCTGCCCTGCCGCACCGCCAGCCAGCGCCGGTAGCGGGCCTCCGGGCCCAGGTCGGCGGTGAGCAGCAGATGGCTGCCCGAGCCGAGCGCCGCCGAGAGCGCGGCATCCACCCGGGCGGCGTCCCGGGCGTCCGGCAGCACCACCACGGCACCCCGGCCCGCGCTCAGGCAGGCCTGCACCGCCTGCGCGATCCGGGCCGGCCAGTCCTCGCCGGGCAGCGCGTTCCACACCGCCCGGGCCGGCCGGCCGGCGGCCACCGCGGCCAGGAACGCCGGCCCCGTCCGGTACCGGCTCCAGCCGGCCGGTGCCGGTGGTGGCGGCGCGGCGGCCGGCTCGGGCAAGGCGGCCGTCTCGGCCCGGGCATGCCGGGGTGGCACGGCCAGCCGGAGCACGTCGGCGAAGGTGCCGGCCCACCGCTCGGCCACCGCCCGGAACAGCTCGGTGGTCTGCGGGGTGAGCACCGGCAGGTCGCCGACGCCGCGTTCCAGGAAGGACAGCCGGCCGTCGTGCTCGGTGGCGTCCAGCCGTTGCAGCACCCAGCCGTCGGTCAGCCGGCCGGCGAACCGGACCCGGACCCGGCAGCCCGGCCGCACCACCTCGGCCAGCTCGGCCGGCACCAGGTAGTCGAACGGCCGGTCCAGGTGCGGCAGCGACGAATCCACCGCCACCCGGGCCACCGGCTGCTCGGCGGCGGCCTGCCGCTCCCGGACGGCAGCCGGCCGGCGGCGTGGTGCCAGCCGGCCCATGCCGGGCAGGCTCGGCGCGTCCACCCTGGACGTCTCGGCACCGGATTCGGTCACGTGTCCTGCCTACCAGGTCGGTCGGACGAAACCGATCTGCCCGACGCGAACGGCACTCGATCCGGTTCGGGCAGGCTCAGCGGGTACTGCACCGATAGGGCATCGGAGCGTATTGCTGGGCACCCCGGCGGGTCGCCATGCTTGGTGTGCCCTGATCGAGCGCATCCCGGCGCCGGCACCGGCCCACAACAGCGTGAAAGGCGTGAGATGGCAGCACCCGGCTCGTCCTCGAACAGGGTCCTGGTCCTTACCGCGATGATCTTCGCGGTGGCGATGACCTTCATCGATCAGACCATCGTGTCGGTCGCCGCCCCGCGCATCCAGTCCGAACTGGGGCTTTCCGACACCGGCCTGCAGTGGGCGATCAACGCCTACCTGCTGGCGCTCGCGGCCTTGTTCGCGTTCGGCGGCCGGCTGGCTGACATCGCCGGTCACCGCCGGATGGTCGTCCTCGGCGTCGTGATCTTCGCCGCCGCATCGGTGCTGTGCGGGCTGACCCCGAACAACGGTCTGGCGGAGGGCTGGCTGATCGCCTTCCGCGCCGTCCAGGGAGCCGGCGGAGCGCTGATGTACCCGGCCGCACTGGCGATCGTGGTGGAAACCTTCCCGATCGCTGAGCGCGGCCGGGCCCTGGCGATGTTCTTCGGCCTGGCCGGCGGGCTGACCGCGGTGGGACCTGCCTTGGGCGGATTCCTCGTCCTGTGGACCTGGCGGGCGATCTTCTGGGTGAACGTCCCCGTCGCCCTGGTCGCCCTGCTGCTGATCGGGCGCGCCCGGCCGAGCGACGTCCGTCATCCCGCCCGGCTGGACTACCGCGGCCTGATCCTGGTCGTGCTCGGCGTGGGCCTGAGCGTCTTCGGATTCCAGCAATCCGCGCAGTTGGGCTGGACCAATCCGGTCACCGGCCTGTCGATCGCGCTCGGCGCCGCGCTGCTGGTGGCGTTCGTCCGGGTCGAACTGCGCACCGAGCAGCCGCTGATGGAGGTCAGGATCTTCCGGGATCGGGCCTTCGCAGTGGAGAACCTGGTGCTGCTGGTGGCCATGATCGCGTTCGTCCCGGTGTTCTTCTTCGCCAGCGAATACGCCCAGATCTCGCTGGCCGAGTCGGCATCGATGGCCAGCCTGACGCTGCTGTACTTCTTCCTCGGCTTCGCCTTCGCCGCTCAGATCGGTGGCCGGATGCTCGACCGCGGCGGTGCGAAACGCCCGGTCCTGCTCGGCAGCGCGGTGGGCACGGTCGGCTTCGGACTGTGGGCGGCACGGGTCACCGACCTGTCCATCGGACAGCAGGTGTGGTGCATCGTGCTGGCCGGCGCCGGGATGGGCCTGATGCTCGGACAGGCGAACACCGACGCGCTCAACCGCGCGCCGAGCACCGCCTACGGCGAGGCCACCGGCATCACCCAGACGGTACGCAACTACGGCGCGAGCCTGGGCCTGGCGGTCCTCGGCACCGTCCTCATCACCCGGTTCCGGACGGACATCACCGCATCGTTGATCGACCGCGGGGTGCCGTCCGGGCAGGCGCACCGGATGGCCGCGTCCCTGCTGTCGCAGCCGCACGGTACGACCAGCGCCATCCCGCAGTTCGTCCGGGCCGACTTCGCCCACGCGACCCAGCTGGTGCTGTACGGCATGGCCGCCGCCATGGCGCTGGCCGGGGTGGTGGCGCTGATCGGCCTGCGCCGGGGAACACCGGCACGCGCCGGTGAACCGGCGACGAACGAACCGGTACCGGCCGAGCCGAGCTAACCGCGACGTCCCTTCGGCCCACTTTTGGCTTATCCACAGGTAGCGCTCAAATCCTCGACGTTAGGCCGTGGACGGTTAACCTCAAGACCCTGGAGGTGACGTGATGTAGAAGCGGAAGTCCAAGCCGAAGCCGAAACCGGTGCCCAGGCGGATTCCCAGGGCGTCGGAGATTCCGCCCGGTGTCAGGCTGGGGAGTGGTCAGGTGATGGTCGACAACCCACCGGAGATCCCGACCCAGTCGAAGATTCCTGCTCCGCCACCTAGGTAGCGGCATAGATGCAGGCACGCTCGTTCTCGGATGACCGATGCCCACTACTGCAGTCGGTCTGATCCTTTTCGTCGTACTGCTCGCTCCCGGGCTCAGTTACAGCGCGTACCGCGCGGTTCATGGGCCGGTACGAAAGCCGTCTGCCCTGCGGGAACTGGGCGCTATCGCGCTGCGATCGGCTGTCTCCGATGTGTTCGCACTCGGGGTGTTCGGGCTCGTGCGGATCGTTTTGCCATCCCACACCCCGGACGTCGGACGCCTTGCCCGGAATCCGGCAAGCTACCTTCGTGCCGACCTCGCCTATCTCTTCTGGTGGGCGGTAGCGGTCCTCATGCTGGCGTGCGGCGCGGCCATCGGCGCTGCACGACTCCCCGGCCGGCCCTCTGTCCGGCGATTGGCCGGACGTGCACCGTTCCGGTGGCTTCCATCCCGACAGGGGATATCCCCAGATCCCGCGTGGTGGTTTCTCTTCAATCAGTACCCCGACAAGCAGGCATACGCCGGCGCGGTACTGGACGACGGCAGTTACCTCGGCGGCTGGCTGCTTACCTTCAGCCTGGATTCCGACGAGACGGCCGACCGCGAGATCACCCTCACCGGACCGATCGCCTACCGCTCCCCCACCGCAGCCAAGGCGGTCGATCTAGGCGTCGGCGCCGTTGCGGTGAGCGCTCGGCGAATCCAATACCTGACGGTCTCGTACCTCGAGCCCGAACTGAGCGCGGACTAAGGAGGCGCCGTGCCGGCAGCGGTCCGTTCCCGCTGCCGGCTTCGAGGGTTCAGCTCTTGGCGAGCTTGGCGAGCTGCTCGGCGCGGTCGGTGCGCTCCCAGGTGAAGTCGGCGTCCTCGCGGCCGAAGTGGCCGTAGGCGGCGGTCTTCTGGTAGATCGGCCGCTTCAGGTCCAGGTCGCGGATGATCGCGGCCGGCCGCAGGTCGAAGGTCTCGGTGATCGCGTCGATGATCCGGTCCACCGGCACCGTCTCGGTACCGAAGGTCTCCACG
>DASUAC010000128.1:0-2678 GCA_035763985.1 Jatrophihabitans sp.
GAACTGGTCGACGGTTTCGCCATCCCGTCCGAGACCCCGAACGCCCAGCGCGGCTGGGTGGCCAGCCCGGCCGAGTTGCTGGCCATCGAGGAGAGCTGCGACGCGCACGGCTGGCTGCCGTTCGGCAACTACCACACCCACCGGGTCCCGTGGCAGCACGATCCGGTGCGCGACACCTGCACCCACCTGGACCGGACGCTGGCCGCCGGCAGCGGCCAGTGGACCTTCATCGTCTCGGCGGTGGACCTGCACCGGGTGTCCATCCGCGCCTTCTACGAAGGCGACAACGACTGCGAGGCAACGATCCGGTTCGCACCCGAGCTCGTCGGCGTCAGCCCGTCCGCTTTCCGCTAGACCCTTTCCATCCCGCCCCGTTCTCCAGCGAAAGAGGTTCACAGCCCATGAGCACCGCGTATTCGGAGGTAGCCCGGTTCCACGGCCACGAGTGCCCGGGCATGACGGTCGGCCTGCGGGCCGCCGAGTTCGCCGTCGACCGGCTCGGCCGGCACAGCGACGACAACGAGCTGATGGCGACCGCCGAGACGATCAGCTGCGCGGTCGACGCCATCCAGCTGATCACCGGCTGCACATTCGGCAAGCGGAACCTGGCCCATCTCGATCACGGCAAGAACGCCTTCTCGTTCTGGCGCCGCTCGGACGGGACCGGGCTGCGGCTGTCGGCCCGGCCGGGCAGCGACGCCTTCCGCAGCGAGGAGATCTGGCAGCTGGGCGAGAAGGCCGAGAACGGCACCGCCGACCCGGCCGAGCGCGGCCGGTTCGCCGAACTGCAGGCCGCCCGGATCCAGCGCATCCTGGACGCCGAGATCGAGGACCTGTTCGAGGTGACCGAACTGCGCAGCGCGGCGCCGGAGCGGGCCCGGATCTCGCCGAGCGCGCCGTGCGAGGGCTGCGGGGATCCGACCAGCACCGCGATCCTGCACTTCCACCGCGGCCGGATGCTCTGCCCGCCCTGCCACCTGGACGCGCACGGCGGCGAGCTGCCGCACGACCACGGGCACCACGACCACTCGTACGCGGCCAACGCCGGGCACTCGCACGGCCACTCAGACGGCAACGGTCACTCGCACGGCGCGCATTCGCACGGCAATGGTCACTCGCACGGGCACGACGATGCCCATGGGCACGACCATGCGCACGGTGACGGCCACTCGCACGGCGCACATTCGCACTCGCACGGCGCGCATTCGCACTCGCACTGACCACCGCGAACGTCACCGCCGGCGAGCGTCACCGGAACTGGTCCGCCGAGGGGCGGCGGTGGCTGCGGCCGCAGCCGCCAGATCCTCGGCCCGGCCGGCCGCCGGATCCTCGGCCGGGCCGGCCGCCTGCCCCTCGGCCGTCCCGCCGGGCAAGCTCTGCAGAGTGCGAATCCGCGACAACAACAGCGGAACGGCCGGTAACAGACTGCCCGCCGCGGCGACCCACAGGGTCGGCCGCAGCCCGATGCTCTGTCCGAGCAGCCCACCGACGAAGGCGCCCAGCGGAATGGGTCCCCAGTTCATGAACCGCACGGTGGCGTTCATCCGGCCGAGCATCGGCAGCGGGGTGACCGCCTGCCGCAGGCTGATCTGGGCGATGTCGTAGATGCTGGCGCCGAATTCGCCGATCAGCACGCCGAGGCCGAGCATGACCAGCGCGGTGCTCCGGTCGGCCAGCGCCATCAGCACGACGGCCACCGCGGAGATCGTCGAGCCGAGGATCGCCACCGCCCCGAACCGCCAGCGCGCCAGCACCCGGTCGGCCACCAGCGAGCCGAGGATCGCACCGAGATTGCCCGTCGCCAGCACCGCGCCGAGCAGTGCCGGGGTCAGGTGCAGCACCCGGATCGCGTACAGCGCCAGGATCGCGCCGGTCATGCCCAGCAGGTAGAAGAAGTTGGCGGTGCCGGTGGCCATCGCCAGCGGACGAATCAGCCGATGCCGCCAGACGTAGCCGATGCCCGCGCCCATGTCGCGCAGCAGCCCGCGCAGGTCGCGGCCGGCTGCTCGGCGGGCCTCCGCCGCCGCATGCTCACCGTCGCGCCGGATGAGCAAGAGCAGTACGGCCGAGCCGAGGTAACTGGCGGCATCGACCATGATCGCAATCGGGGCGGTGAGCAGCTGCACCAGTACGCCGCCGATGCCGGGCCCGGCGAACTGGGCGCCGGAGTAGGACAGCTGCAGCTTGGTGTTGCCCTCGACCAGCTGCTCGGCATCGACGACGGCCGGTAGATAGGACTGGCTGGTCACCTCGTTGAACACGCTGAGCACGCCCACCCCGAAGGCCACCGGATACAGCATGCCGAGGCTCAGGTGACCGGACCAGGCCGCTATCGGAACGGTGATCAGCAGTACGGCGCGGGCCAGGTCGGTGAACACCATCACCGAAAGCTGGCGCAACCGGTCGATGATCGCCCCGGCCGGCAGCGTGACCAGCAGGAACGGCAGGAACTGAATGGTGCCGATCAGGCCGATCTGCACCGGCGAGGCGTTCAGCTTCAGGATCGCGGTGAGCGGCAACGCCAGCGCGGTGACCTGGCTGCCGACCAGGCTGATCGTCTGAGCCGCCCAGAGCTTGGCGAAGTTGCCGTGCCGCCACAGGCCGGTCGGCCGGGCACCGGTCACCCCGTCCGCTCCGGCACCAGGCTGGCTCCCGGGATCCGGCAGAAGGCGGCCACC
>DASUAC010000129.1:0-8813 GCA_035763985.1 Jatrophihabitans sp.
CCGCGGATCGCCGGCCTGCACCGCCACCGCGTACGGATAGCTGGCCGGCAACGTGCCGGACGGCGGTCGCAGGCCGAGTTCGACCCGGGCGCTGCCGCCGGCCGGCACCGGCCCGAGCAGCACCGGCCGGGGCAGCCAGTCGGCGTCCAGGCCGAGCACCGTGACGGTCAGCAGCCGGGGTACGGCGGCGGCGTTGACCAGATCGAGCACGATCTCGGCGGTGTGGCCGGCGCCGGTGCGGGTGAGCGGGGTCAGTTGCGCGATCGGTGGCGGCTCGGCATCCGGCAGCCGCGGTGGTTGGGACATCAGTGCGCCTGGCTCTTCGCGCGAGCGCTCATCGCGGATTCGCTCCGCTCCTCGGGGCTGACGCCCCTGCGATGCTCACTCATGCCCTACCCGCCGGTGCTGGAGACGGTGATGTCGGCGACCAGCTGCTGGCTGGCGTCGATCTGCTCGGTGACCGAACCCTGCGGCGCGGCCGACGCGGCCGGCCGCGCCTCGATCACGTAGCTCTCCGGTGCGTCCACGTCGGACAGCAGGTAGTGACCTCCCGCGTCGGTGGTCACCGTCCGGGCGATAACGGTGGGGTACTGGTTGGCCAGGTACAGCACCACCTGCCAGCCCGGCCGCGGCTGTCCGTCGGCGGTGGCGACCAGCCCGCTGATCTGCGCCGGCGCCGCCAGCAGCGGGTTCACCACCTTCACCTGCCCGACGCCGAGGGTGATGATCGTCGAGGTGGGCCGGGTGCCGCGCCGGTTCACGCTCAGCGTGTACGTGCCCGGCGGCACCCCGTCGATCTCGAACTGGCCGAGCCGGCCGTCCGGCTTGCTGGCACTGGTCACCGCGAAGCTGGAGGTGCCCGAGACCAGGCTGATCTGCACCTCACCGGCCTTCACCACCGCGGTGCCGGTGGCCGAGACCCGCTGCGACACGGTGCCGCGCACCACCGCGGTGGCCGAGCTCATGCTGATCCCGATCCCGTCGGAGGTGATCAGCGCGCCCTGCGAACCGGGGGTGATGGCGCCGAACTGGTCGAGCGACACCGAGACCGTCTGGGCGGCCAGATCCGGCCGGGTGAAGGTCACCGTGTAGGTGCTCGGCAGCGCCAGCCCGCCGATCGCCCAGCTGCCGACGTCGCCGGTGCTCTGGGTGACCGTCTGCACGGTGAGCACCCCGTTGGTGACGGTGACGGTGACCCCGGAACCGGGGTCACCGCTGGGCAGCAGCCGTACCCGGCCGGACAGGCTGCCGGCCGAGGCGCCCAGGCTGACCGCCACCCCGCTCAGCTTCTGGCCGGCGGCCAGGGTCACCGTGAGCGTCTGCGAGGCGTAGCCGGGTTTGCTCACCACCACCGTGAAGCTGGCCGGGGTGGGCAGGCTGACCAGGGTGAAGCTGCCCGGATGGTCCTGGGTGAGCGAGACGGTACGGGCCACCGTGCCGCCCGAGGTGGCGGTGATGGTGGCACCGCCGAGGCCGCCGGACGGCCCGTTCACCTGGCCGGTGATCAGGCCGTCGCCCTTGCGCAGCCGCAGGTTCACCCCGGTCCGGTTCTCCCCGCCGCCGAGGTCCACCCGCTGCACGTCGTTGGCGTAGCCGGTCTTGGTGACCACCAGGTCGTACACGCTGGGCGAGGGCACGTTGACGATCTGGAACAGCCCGTCCGAGCCGACCGGCACGGTACGCACGATCGCCTCGCTGGTGCCGGGTACGTCCGCGCTGTTCGGCGCCGTTGAATCAAGCGGTGCCGAGCCCGGCAGCTCCAGGTACACCGTGGCGCCGGACAGGTCGTCGCCGCTGACCGTGCCGGCGATGGTGGCCGGCACCCCGCCCAGCCGGACGTCCAGGCCCTGGTGCAGCTGGCCGGTCTGCAGGGTGATGGTGCTGGCATCGGCGTCGGTGGCCGCGGCCGGGTACCACAGCTGGACGAAGCCGGCGCCGCGGAAGCGCAGCTTGTAGCTGCCCTCGGCCAGGTTGGGCAGGCTGAACGCGCCGGTCGCGCTGGTGGCGGTGGTGGCGATCGGGTTGGCCACGTCGGAGGTGGTGAACGCCTCCACCGCCACCCCGGGCACCGGGGTGCCGGAGGTGAGCAGCCGCACCGTGCCGGACATCGCGGCGGTGCCGGTGCTGGCGGCCGCGTTGCGGGCCTGGGCGACCTGCAGCGCCAGGTCCCGGTCGGCGGCGGACTGGCCGACCAGCCGGGCCAGCGCCACCGTGATCACGATCGCGAACACGGTCACCGCGGCGAGCAGGCCGACCAGCGAGATCGGGCCGCGGGACAGCCAGGGTCGCTGCAGGAAGGTGCCGGTCGCCAGTGCCGGCGGCTCCGCATTGTCGGACGGGACGTCCCGGCGGGTATCGAGGTGCACGGTGAACGCCCGGACCAGCGGTGAGCCGGTCAGCGGCCGGCGGGCCCGGGTGGTCAGCTCGACGATCCGGTGCTCGCCCGGCGCCAGGCAGATGGCCGCCGGGGCGAAGCTGAAGTGGATCTTCTCCTCGGCGTCCGCGCCGCCGAGCAGGCCGGTGAGCACGGTGTTGCCCCGGTTCTCGATCACCGCGCCGAACGAGGCCCGGCGGCCGCCGTAGCTGGTCACCGGGTCCAGCTGCAGGTGCACCGCCGGGGCGGCCGGCACCTGCAGTTCCACCTCCTCCACCGCGATCGCGTTCGGCGGGGTGAGTTCGCGTACCTGCACCGCGATCCGGCGGTCGCCGGCGGCGATCCCCTCCGGCACGATCAGCTGCAGCAGCACGGTCTGCGAGGTGCCGGGGAACAGCGACAGCCGCTCGGTGTCCAGCCGCACCCAGCTCGGGTCGGCGCCGAGCACCCGCACCGTGTAGCCGCCGATCAGGTCGCCGGTGTTGGTGATGGTGACCGTGATCGGCACCGGACGGTTCGGCTCGACCAGGCAACTGCGGGGATTCACCTCGACGCGCATGGCCTAACTCACCGCCTGCAGTTGCAGATCCTGCCGGACGGTCTGCCCGGCGGTGACGGTGAGCAGCGCGGTCTGCTGGCCGAAGCCGGGCAGCGTGACGGTGACCGTGTAGGTGCCCGGCTGCAGGTCGGCCAGCAGGTAGCCGCCGCTGGCCAGGCCGGGGCTGGCGCCGGTGGACTGCACCTGCCAGTTCTGCCGGCCGTCGGTCGCGGTCACCGTGGCGCCCTGCCGCGGGGCGCCGTCCGGGTCGGTGATCACGCCGGTGATCGAGCCGAGCGCGGTGGCCATGGTGACCCGGACGGTCGGTGGCGCGCCGTCGGCGGTCAGCGCGATCGGCACCGTGGTGGCGGCGTAGCCGGGCAGGCTGAAGGTGAGCGTGTACTCCCCCGGCGCCGGCAGCGAGTTGACGCTGAAGTAGCCGACCGCGCCGGTGGTCAGCGTGGTGGTGTTCATCGCGGTCGGCGCGCCGCCCACGGTGACCGTCGCGCCGCCCAGCCGGTTGCCGTCGGAGTCGGTGAGCACCCCGGTCACGCTGCCCACGCCGGGAGTGAGGTCGACCCGCAGGCCGGTCCGGCTCTGGCCCGGGCCGAGCTGCACCACCGAGGTCTGCGAGCCGTACCCGGGTGCGGTGAAGGTGAGTACGTAGGTCTGCGGGGTGGGCAGGTTCGGCAACAGGAAGCTGCCGACCGCGCCGGTGGTGGGCGTACCGACGGTGACGTCCTTGCCGTTGACGGTGGTGGTGATGACCACCCCGCCGAGCGGCTGGCCACCGCCGGTCACCGTGCCGCCGATCTGGCCGTTGCCCACGCTGAGCAGCACGGTCGGCTGGTAGCGCTGCTGGCCACCGCCCACCGTGGTCACCACCGTGGTCGGCTGGTAGCCGGGCGCGGTGAAGCTGAGCTGGTAGGTGCCCGGCGCGGGCAGGTTGGCCAGCCGGTACTTGCCGGCCACCGTGGTGGCGGTGGCGATCGGCTTGGTGACGTTGCCGACCAGCGAGGTGGCCTGCACGGTGGCGGTCACCTGCTGCAGGGTGTCACCCGGGTCGATGCTGCCCTGGATGGACGCGGGCAGGCCGGTGATCACCGCGTCGATGCCGCCGGTCACCGCCGCGGCGGTGGTGCCGACCAGCCGGGCGCCGGCCTCGGTGGGCACGCCCGGGTACCACACGGTGCGGTAGCCGGTGGCGCTGAACCGGATCAGGTAGCCGGTCGGGAAAAGCCCGGCGAGGGAGTACGTGCCGTCGGACTGGGTGGCCGCCGAGCTGACCACCTGCAGGCCGGTGTCGGTCCGGCGCAGCGCCTCCACCAGGATCCGGCCGGTCGGCTGGTGGTTGCTGGTCGCGGTCACCGTGCCGCTCACGATCGCGCCGACGCCGGGCGGTAGCGGGCCGGTCTTGGGCAGCGCGCCGGCCGGTGCGCCGCCGCTGGTGACCGCCGCTGCGTTCGCTCCCACCGGGCTGTTCTGCGCGGCGATGCCGGCGAAGAACGAGGCCGGCGCCTGCTTGGTCATCGGCTCGCCCTTGAACGCCTGGCCGAGCCCGAGCAGGAACGCCGCCGCCCACAGCCCGACGATCGCCATCAGCACCAGCGCGGTGAGCAGGCCGCGGCTGAGCAGCGGCCGCTGGCGCAGCCGGACCAGGCAGGTCTGCACCATCGGCGGCAGCTGGCCGGCCGGGTCGATCTCGGCGTCGGAGGCGACGGTGCTGCCGTGCCGGCCGCCGCCCGCACTCGCCGGCCGGGCGGCGTTGCCGGGGCCGGCGTCGTTCGGTGCCGTGCCGTCCGGCGCCGTGGTGTCCGGTGCCGCCGTCCCGTCCGCCGCCGTGCCGTGCCGGCCGGGCGCGCCGCGCAGGTCGTCCAGCCAGAACTCGTCCTCGTCCTTGCCGGTGTAGTGCACGGTCTCGCCGTCCGGCGGCACCGCCTCGGCCGGTCCGGCCGGCTGCGCGGTGGCCTGCACGGTCAGCGTCCGGTCGATCTCGGCGCCGGTGATCATCCGCGGCCCGCGCACGGTGAGCAGGCTGGTGGCCACGCTGCCCGCCTCGACCCTCAGCCGGGCCGGCTGGAACGCGCTGCTGACCGCGCGGTCGGCGTCCACGGCGACCAGTTCGACGTTCATCGGCACGTTGCCGGTGTTGCTCAGGTGCACCGCGAACCGGGCCTGCCGCCGGGCCCGGATCAGCTGCGGACGGCAGCTCAGCGTCAGCTCCGGCCGGGGCGGCACCAGCAGGTCCAGATCCAGGTACGCCGACGGCAGCCCGGCGCCGGCCGAGGCGACCTCGACGGTGACCGGATGCCGGCCGGCCGGGTAGCTGGTGGGCAGCCCGACCGAGACGGTCACCTGGCCGCTGGCGTCCGGGAACAGCGGCAGCAACGCCGGCCGGCTGGTGACCGTGGCCACCGGCACCCCGATGATCCGGGTGGTGACGCCGTCGATGATCTCGCTGGTGTTGCGGACCTCCAGCACCACGTCGGCACTACCGCCGGGTGGTACGTCGATCAGCTGGCTCTGTGCGCTGACGAGCATGGGTCAGCCGGTCCCGCCCGCGGCGGTCGCGTCCGGGCCGGCCTGGCTCGCAGGCTCCGGTACGGCCTGGCCCGCAGACTCCGGTACGGACGTCCCCGCACTGCTCGCGACCAGCCGTTCCGACCGGCCCCAGCCGGGCACCGGCACCGGCCGCGGCGGGATCGGCGCGGTGAGCGCGGAGATCCGCTGCACCCGCGGGGCCGCGTCGGCCCAGGCGCCGGTGTCCAGCGCGGTGGTCAGCACGATCTCGAAGCAGGCCCGCATCGAACCGTCCACCGAGGTGAAGACGTCCTTGGCCCGGCTGATGTCGTTGGACGCCAGCGCGATCTGCACGCTGGACAGCAGCCCGGGCGCGCTGAACTCCTCGGGCAGCGCCTGGTGGGTGAGGAAGCAGCCGAGCACCTCGCCGAGCAGTTCGTGCTCGTCGGTGACCTTGCCGGCCCAGGCGCTGACCAGGTAGTTCAGCTCGACCATCGGCACCGGCCGGCGGCGTTGCAGCTGGCCGTCCGGGCCGGTTCGATCGGGCACCGGCCGGGCCGGCTGGGCGCTGCGGCCGATGCCGAACAGGAACATGCTGACCGTGATCTGGCTGAGCTGGGCGGCCCAGGTGCGCGACGGCGGCTCGAACGACACGCCGCCGACCTGTTCCGGCAACGGCAAGCTGGTCCGGACCAGCTTCTCCAGGCCTTGCTCGATAAGGGGAATCAGCATTCGACCTGCCCCCCGAGCACGCCAAGACCGGCACGCTGGGTGCCAGTTGATTGAAGTGCCCCGTCCGGCGTGGCACCCTTGCCCACGCCGGCCAGGACCATAACGCCATATTCGCAAATGTGGAGCCGCCGTTAGGAAAGGCGCGCTGGGGGTGCCTGGCCGGCCTGAGAGGGTGTGACATGCAGCAGCGGATGCGGTGGCTGGTCGAGCGGGTGGCCGCGGCCGCCGAGCGCCGGGCCGGGGCGGCCGGCCACGGCTGGCCCGGTGCCGATCAGCTGGCCACGGCGATCGCGGTGCTGCAGGCCGACTATGCCGAACTGACGGCAGGCGCCGAGCCACCGACCGGTGCCGAGCTGACGACCGGTGCCGAGCCGGCTACCGATGCCGAACCGTCGGCCGGCGCCGTACCGGGGTCCGAGCCGGACAAGCCCGACCTGCTGACCGGGCTGAGCGAGGTGTTCGGCCTGGACGAGGTGGACGCGGCGCTGCTGGGCATCGCGGCGGCACCGGAACTGGACGGCAACCTGGCGCTGGCCTACGGCTTGCTGCGCGGGCTGGCCGGCCCCGGCCGGGCCACCGTGGGACTCGCCCTGGAACTGGCCGGGCTGCCGACGCTCGGCCCGGACGGCTTCGACCGGCTCGGCCCGGACGGCCCGCTGCGCCGGCACCAGCTGCTGGAGGTGGCCGGCGCCGAGCCGTGGCTGGTCCGCCAGCTGCGGGTGCCGGATCCGGTGCTGGCCTTCCTGGCCGGCTCGGCCCAGTCGGATCCGGTGCTGTCCGGCATGTGGATCGCGCCGGTCCCGCTCCGGCTGCCGGAGACGCCGCTGCTGGCGTCCGCGATCGACAACGGGGTGCCGCTGGCCTGGATCCGGTCGGCGGCCGGCGCGGCCGGCAGCTCGCTGGCCGCCGGTGCGTTCGCCGAACTCGGCCTGCACGCGCTGGCGGTGGACGCCCGCCGCTGCCCGGCCGGGACGGACCCGGTGCTGGCGCTGGCCGCGGCCTGCCGGGAGGCCGGCCTGCGCGGCTGCGGGCTGATCGTCACCGGCGCCGAACTGCTCACCGAGCCGGCCCACCGGGCCGGGCTGGCGGTGCTGGAGCAGGCCTCGGTGCCGGTGCTGGCGGTCGGCGCGCGGCAGTGGGATCCGAGCTGGCTGCGCCGGCATCCGCTGGTGGTCAACGCCCGGCCGCTGTCGGTCGCCGACCGGACCGCGATCTGGCAGGCCAGCCTGGGCACGCTGGCCGAGGAGGATCCGGAGCTGCGGCAGACCCTGCTCGGGCTGCGGCTGAGTGCCGAGGAGGTGCTCGAGACCGGCCGGTACGCCCGGACGCTGGCCGACGCCCGGGGTCAGTCGCTGTCGGCGTCGGTGGTCCGGGAGGCGGCTCGCCAGGTGGGCGGTTCGGGTGGCTCGGGCGCGCACCGGGTGCCCGGCGCCGCTCGTGGCGGCGGGCCGAGCTTCGCCGACCTGGTGCTGCCCGAACACGCCACCGCCTCGCTGCGCCAGTTGATCAACTGGGCTCGGGTGCGCGACCAGGTCACCGCGCGCGGCCCGCTGCGGGCCAAGGGCGGCGGCATCGCGGCGTTGTTCACCGGCAGCCCGGGCACCGGCAAGACGCTGGCCGCCAACGTGATCGCCGAGGAACTGTCGCTGGATCTGTTCCAGGTGGACCTGTCGGCGATCGTGGACAAGTACATCGGGGAGACCGAGAAGAACCTGGAACGGGTGTTCGTCTCGGCCGAGGCGCTCAACGTGGTGCTGTTCTTCGACGAGGCCGACGCGCTGTTCGGCAGCCGGTCGGAGGTGCGCGATTCCCGCGACCGGTACGCCAACCAGGAGGTGGCCTACCTGCTGCAGCGGATGGAGCAGTTCGACGGCATCACCATCCTGGCCACCAACCTGCGCGGCAACCTGGACCAGGCGTTCTCCCGGCGGATGAGCTTCATCGTGCACTTCCCGGATCCGGATCCGGCGACCCGCCGCCGGCTCTGGCAGGCGCACCTGGACCAGCTGCCGACCCTCGACCCGGACGACCCGGTGCAGCTGGGTTTCCTGGCCGACTCGGTGGAACTGGCCGGCGGCGACATCCGCAACATCGTGCTGGCCGCCGCCTACGACGCGATCAGCGCCGACCAGCCGGTCGGCATGCGGCACCTGGCCGCCGCCGCGGTGGCCGAGTACCGCAAGCTCGGACGCCGGGTGCCCGAGCACCGCTTCCTGCCGGGCTGAGGACCGCCGCCGCGCCTCGGATCGAGAATTGCCCTAGAAGTTGTACGGATTCTGCTGCGGGTCGAGCTGATACGGCGGCTGGCCGTACTGCTGCGCGTGTTGCTGCTGGACGAGTTGGTGCTGCTGCTGCAGGGCATGCAGGTTCTGCGACGCCGGCTGCTGACCGTGTTGGACGGGGAGCTGCGAGCCGAACGCGAGCTGCTGGCTCTGCTGGGGTGAGGAGAACGCGAACTGCTGTTGGCTCTGCTGGGACGGCACGAGCTGCATCGGCTGGCTCATCGAGAACTGCACCGGCTGCGGCGGCGAGAACGGGGAACCGGTCTGCTGCGGGAAACCCGTCTGCTGCGGAAGACCCGTCTGCTGCGGGAAACCGGTCTGCGGCGCAGAACTTGCCTGTGCATCAAGGATGCTCTGCTGACTGGCC
>DASUAC010000130.1:0-2333 GCA_035763985.1 Jatrophihabitans sp.
ATGGTGGGGAGCAGTGGGGAAAGTGTGAAGAGCTGGGGGTGGCCGGGATGTTCCTCGGCACGCACACGCCTCGGCTCGACGACAAGGGCCGGCTGGCGCTGCCGGCCAAGTTCCGCAGCGATCTGGAGGGCGGGTTGGTGATCACCAAGGGCCAGGAACGCTGCCTGTTCGTCTTCCCGATGACCGAGTTCACCCGGATCACCGAGCTGCTGCGGACCGCCCCGGTGACCCAGCGCAGCGTGCGCGACTACAGCCGGGTGTTCTTCGCCAGCGCCTCCCACGAGGTGCCGGACGGTCAGGGCCGGATCACCGTGCCGCAGCCGCTGCGCGAGTACGCCGGGCTGACCAAGGACTGTGTGGTGATCGGCGCCAACACCCGGGTCGAGGTCTGGGACGCCGAGGCCTGGCAGGGCTACCTGGACAACACCGAGCAATCCTTCGCCGACGCCGAGGAGGTGCTGCCCGGCCTGCTGTAGGCCGCACCGTTCCTCGTCGCTGCCGCGCACCCCGCGCCGGCCGGCCTCCTCCCGCCAGCAGCACCGGCATCCTGACGCACTTCCCCGGCGCCAGGCCGCCGGCGGCTGGCAGGCGGGTGGGGACCCGTCGGCACGAACCGCCAGGCACCGACGCCGGCGGCACCGGCGCCGCGATCAGCACCACCCGCACGTTCGAGATCTGCAAGGAGCCCATGCATGGATGCGGCGCCGAAGGCACGGCCCGGTGCCTGAGCCGGTCGGCCACGTGCCGGTGCTGCTGGACCGGGTCCTGGAGCTGCTGTCCCCGGCGCTGGCCGGCGAGGACCAGCGGGTACTGGTGGACGCCACCCTCGGCCTCGGCGGCCACAGCGCCGCGTTGCTGGCCGCGCACCCGCGGCTGCGCTTGATCGGCCTGGACCGGGACCCGGCGGCGCTGGCCCACAGCGCCGAGCGGCTGGCGCCGTACGCGGGCCGGATCGAACTGGTCCAGACGGTCTACGACCAGCTGCCGGAGGTGCTGGAATCGTTGCGGATCCAGCGGATCTCGGCCGCGCTGTTCGACCTGGGCGTCTCCTCGATGCAGCTGGACCTCGCCGAGCGCGGCTTCTCCTACGCCCAGGACGCCCCACTGGACATGCGGATGAACCCGGCCGACCCGCTCACCGCCGAGATCGTGGTGAACGAGTACCCGGTGCCGGAGCTGGCCCGAGTGCTGCGGGAGTACGGCGAGGAGCGGTTCGCGCTGCGGATCGCCCAGGCGATCGAACGGCGCCGGGCCCGGGGCCGGATCACCTCGAGCGCGGAACTGGCCGAGCTGGTCCGGGACGCCATCCCGGCCGCGACCCGGCGCACCGGCGGCCACCCGGCCAAGCGCACCTTCCAGGCGCTGCGCATCGAGGTCAACGCCGAACTGGCCGCGGTCCAGGCCGCGATCCCCGCGGCGCTGCAGGCACTCACCGTGGGGGGACGGATCGTGGTGCTGGCCTACCACTCGCTGGAGGACCGGATCGTCAAGCGGGCGTTCGGCGAGCTTGCCACCGACCGGACCCCGCCGGACCTGCCGGTGCCGCTGCCGTCCGCGGGCCCGCAGCTCAAGCTGCTCACCCGCGGTGCGGAGACCGCCGGTCCGGCCGAGATCGCGGCCAACCCGCGGGCCGCCTCGGTCCGGTTGCGGGCCGCCGAGCGGATTCGGGAGGCGGCATGACGACCGGCAATCAGGCCGGCTCGGCCAGCCCGCAGGCTTCGGCGCTGCCCCGGGTCCGGCTGCCCGCGTTGCCGTTGCCGGTGCTGCTGGGCGGCATGCTGATCGGCGGCCTGTGCCTGCTGCTGGCGCTGAACACCGCCTCGGCCGCCGAGGAGCTGCGCCAGCGGACGCTCACCGACAGCAACGCCAGCGCCTCGGACACCGAGCAGCAGCTGATCCGGGACCTGGCGTCCCGGCAAGCGCCCGCCGCGCTCGCCGCCGCGGCGGCCTCGCTGGGCCTGGTGCCGAACCCGAACCCGGCGTTCCTGCGGATCAACGCGGACGGTTCGGTGACCGTGCTGGGATCGCCCACCCCGGCCAGCGTGCCGCCGGCTCCGGTCACCGCGACGCCGCATCCGGCCACCCCGAGCAGTACGCCGGCCAAGCCGAGCAGTACGCCGGCCAAGTCCCGCAGCGGCTCGCCGGTGGTGACCGTGACCGTCACCAAGGCGGTGCCGCCCGCCTCGGCCACCCCGCGGCCGACCGGCTCGTCGCGGCCCACCGCAACCGCTCGGCCCACCGCAACCGGAGGTCACCGATGACCCGGCCACCGCAGCAACCGCCGACCGGCCGGGGCGGCCAGGGCCGTCCGCGCCAGCCGCGGCAGGCCGTCC
>DASUAC010000131.1:0-7468 GCA_035763985.1 Jatrophihabitans sp.
TGATGCGTTCACCGGTCACCGGCGTGGTCTTCGCCCTCGAGCTGACCCATCGCTGGGACGCCCTCCTGCCCGTGCTGATCGGCGCCCTGACGGCGTACGGCGCATCCGTGCTGCTGCTCAAGCGCTCGGTGCTGACCGAGAAGATCGCCCGCCGCGGCTACCACGTCAGCCGGGAGTACGACGTCGACCCGCTGGAGGTGCTGTTCGTCGGCGAGGTGATGGAGACCGCACTGGTCACCTTCGACGCGCAGCTTCCGGTCCGGGCCGCGCTCTCGGTGATCTCCAGCCACGATCCGGCCACCGTCGCCGCCCGGCGGCAGTTGCTGTACCCGATCGTGGGGGAGCGGAACCGGCTGCTGGCGGTGCTCACCCGTACCCAACTGGAGACCGCGGCCCATCACGGCGACCTCGCCCGGCCGGTCAGCGAACTCGGCCGCACCGAGGTGATCGTGGCGCATCCGGACCAGACGCTGCGGGCCGTCGCCACCGCGATGGCTGAGCATGCGGTGGACCGGATGCCGGTGGTGGACCGGCACGATCCGAGCCGGATCCTGGGCATGATCAGCGTGCCGATGCTGCTCGCCGGACGGTTACGCGACCTGCGCGAGGCGCGCGACAGCGAACGGGTGCTCCGGCTGCGGGTGGTCCGGACCCGCCGGCGGCGGCCGTCCCGGGCAGCCGCGTAGCCGCATAGTTGCGTAGCCGCCGAGCCCGGGCAGCCGCCGAGGCCCGCCTAGCCGCCGAGGCCGGGTAGCCGCTCGGGCGATCAGCCGACATCCCGGCGGCCGAACAACGCGACGGCGGCGGCGAGCAGGGCGAGGACCGGTCGACGCCGCGACGAGCAGCGCGGGCCACCGAATAGCCGGTACGGAGCGGGTCGTGGCCGATGTACTGGTAGAACGGCGAGAACTTCCTGGCCGGTTCCAGCCAGGAGATGATCGAGCCGAGGCCGTTGAGTACGTACCCGAGCACCGCGACGACCGCCGGGACGGCCCGGCTGAGCGCGGCGTGCCCGGTGCCGACGGCGAGCGCGAGGCTGCCGAACACCAGGCCGAGCAGGGCGAGATGCACCATCGCGGCAAGGACATGACCGGCCGGCATCCCCATCCCCGAGTCCCACCAGCTGTCGTGACCGAGCACGGTCGCGCTGCCCGCCGTCGGCCGCAGCAGCCCCATCAGCAGCCGTACCGTGGTGGTCTTACCGGCGCCGTTCGGCCCGAGGTAGCCGAAGACCTCGCCGGCATCGATCTGGCAGGTGCACGTCCTCGAGCGCGCGCGTCACGCCGAACCGTCTGGTCAGCCCGGACAGCCGCACCACCGGCGTGTTCTCCGATCGCCCGGTCATCGCAGTGATCAGTTCCGCCGGCCACTGCAGCACATCAAACGTCCGCACCACCGGGGCCGTTCGGCCCGCTGGGCGGCGCCGGAGCGGGCAAGCCCCGGCTCGGCATGGCCGCCATGTGGCACGATGTGCCGGGTGACTACGAAGCCGGCGGCTGCCGACAGCCACGAGATGATCCGGGTGCACGGCGCCCGGGTGAACAACCTCAAGGACGTCCACCTCGAGATCCCCAAGCGCCGGTTGACCGCGTTCACCGGCGTCTCCGGCTCGGGCAAGAGCTCGCTGGTCTTCGACACCATCGCCGCGGAGTCGCAGCGGCTGATCAA
Organism: Jatrophihabitans sp.; assembly: GCA_035763985.1. Classification (GTDB taxonomy): domain Bacteria; phylum Actinomycetota; class Actinomycetes; order Mycobacteriales; family Jatrophihabitantaceae; genus Jatrophihabitans_A. The sequence continues at coordinate 1,669 of DASUAC010000131.1, forward strand.
CGAGACCTACAGCTCGTTCGTGCAGGGTTTCATGCCGACGCTGGCCCGGCCCGACGTCGACGTGCTGGACGGCCTGACCACCGCGATCATCGTCGACCAGCAGCGGCTGGGCGCCGATCCGCGTTCCACCGTCGGCACCGCCACCGACGCCTACGCGATGCTGCGGATCCTGTTCAGCCGGCTGGGCAAACCGCACGTCGGGCCGCCGACCGCGTTCTCGTTCAACGTGCCGACCCGGACGGCGAGTGGCGCGTTGACCGTGGACAAGGGCAAGGGCGAGAAGATCGTGGTGCGCAACGTCGTGTACCAGGGCGGCATGTGCCCGCGCTGCGAGGGACGGGGCGCGGTCAACGACATCGACCTGAGCCAGCTCTACGACGAGACCAAGTCGCTCAACGAGGGCGCCCTGACCGTCCCCGGCTTCAGCATGGAGGGCTGGTACGGCCGGATCTTCACCGGCTGCGGTTACTTCGACCCGGACAAGCCGATCAAGTCCTACACCAAGCGAGAACTGGACGACCTGCTCTACAAGAAGCCGACCAAGATCAAGGTCGACGGGATCAACCTCACCTACGAGGGGCTGGTCCCGACCATCGGAAAGAAGTTCCTGGCCAAGGACGTCGACGCGCTGCAGCCGCACATCCGGGCGTTCGTGGAGCGGGCAGTCACCTTCACCACCTGCCCGGACTGCGCCGGCACCCGGCTCAACGAGGCCGCCAGATCCTGCAAGATCAGGGGGATCAGCATCGCCGACGCCTGTGCGATGCAGATCAGCGACCTGGCCGGGTGGGTGCGCGGCCTACACGAGAAGTCCGTCGCGCCGCTGCTCACCGCGCTGGCGGAGACCCTCGACTCGTTCACCGAGATCGGGCTGGGCTACCTCACGCTGGACCGTCCGTCCGGCACGCTGTCCGGCGGCGAGGCGCAGCGCACCAAGATGATCCGCCACCTCGGCTCCTCGCTCACCGACGTCACCTACGTCTTCGACGAACCGACGATCGGCCTGCACCCGCACGACATCCAGCGGATGAACGAGTTGCTGTTGCGGTTGCGCGACAAGGGCAACACGGTGCTGGTCGTGGAGCACAAGCCGGAGGCGATCGTGATCGCCGATCACGTCGTCGACCTGGGCCCGGGCGCCGGCGCGGACGGCGGCACCGTCTGCTTCCAGGGCAGCGTCGAGGAACTGCGGGCCAGCGGCACGCTCACCGGCCGGCACCTGGGCGACCGGGCCCGGCTGAAGCCGTCGGTGCGCACGCCGGCCGGCGCGCTGGAGGTGCGCGGCGCGAACACCCACAACCTGGCCGACGTCGACGTCGACATCCCGCTCGGCGTGCTCGTCGTACTCACCGGGGTGGCCGGCTCGGGCAAGAGCTCGTTGATTCGCGACGCTTGCGGAGCGAACGGAGGATTCGGCCAGGGCTCGGTGCCCGGCCCGGACGGTGTGGTGATCGTCGACCAGACCCCGATCCGCGGTTCCCGGCGGAGCAACCCGGCGACCTACACCGGGTTGCTCGAGCCGGTCCGCAAGGCGTTCGCCAAGGCCAACGGGGTGAAGCCGGCGCTGTTCAGCGCCAACTCCGAGGGCGCCTGCCCGGCCTGCAACGGTGCCGGCGTCATCTACACCGACCTGGCGATCATGGCCGGCGTCGCGACCACCTGCGAGGAGTGCGAGGGCCGGCGGTTCGAGGCATCGGTGCTGAAATACACCTTCGGCGGCAAGGACATCAGCGAGGTGCTCGCCATGTCGGTGACGCAGGCGCAGGAGTTCTTCAGCACCGGCGAGGCCCGCATCCCGGCCGCCCAGGCCGTCCTCGACCGGCTCGCCGACGTCGGGCTCGGCTACCTCAGCCTCGGCCAGCCGCTCACCACGCTGTCCGGCGGCGAACGGCAGCGGCTCAAGCTGGCCACCCACATGGCCGAGAAGGGCGGCGTCTACGTCCTGGACGAGCCGACCGCCGGTCTGCATCTCGCCGACGTGGCGCAGTTGCTCGGCCTGCTCGACCGGCTCGTCGACTCGGGCAAGTCGGTCATCGTGATCGAGCACCATCAGGCGGTGATGGCGCACGCGGACTGGATCATCGACCTCGGTCCGGGCGCCGGCCACGACGGCGGCCGGATCGTCTTCCAGGGCACCCCGGCCGACCTGGTGGCCGGCCGGTCCACCGTCACCGGCGAGCACCTCGCGGCCTACGTCGGCGACTGACCCTGCGCCGGCTTCACGGCAGAATGTGCCGTGTCGCTCGGGCCTTTCGGCTCTAGCTCGCCCCCACCGCCGGTCATACCGTGCGGAGTAGGGGAGAGGGGGCCTCCAGATGCGTAAGAAGGTGCTGGTTCTAGGGGCGAACTTCGGCGGTCTCACTGCTGCGCTGTCGGTCACCCACGAGTTGCACGGTGACGTCGACGTCCGGGTGATGTCGCCGACCGATGAGTTCGTGTTCAACCCGAGCCTGATCTGGCTTCCGTTCGGCGCCCGGGACGCCGGCGACATCACGTTCCCGGTCGAGCCGACCTTCGCCAAGCACGGCATCGAGTTCGTGCACTCCGCCGCGGTGGAGATCGACGCCGACCACCGGCGGGTCCGGGCCGCCACCGGGGACTGGTACGACTACGACTACCTGGTGGTGGCCACCGGCTTCCGGAACGACCTGGACGTGGTGCCGGGCCTGGCCGAGAACGCGGTCACCATCACCACCCTGGACGATGCGGTCCGCGCCCGCGAGGCGTGGCGCCGGTTCCTCGACGATCCCGGCGACGTGGTGATCGCCGCCGCGCAGGGTGCCGGATGCTTCGGTGCCGCCTACGACTTCCTGTTCAACACCGCCTACCGGCTGCGCAAGGCCGGCCTGCAGGACCGGGTCAAGCTCAGCTACGTCTCGGCCGAGCCGTTCCTGGGCCACTTCGGCATGGGCGGGTTGCCGCACGGCGAACAACTGCTCGGGATGTTCCTGCGCCGCCAGCACATCAGCGCGCGGGTCAACGTCGCGATCGACCACGTGGCAGCCGATGCCCTGGTGCTGGCGGACGGAACCGAACTGCCGTCGAAGTACACGATGGTGATCCCGCCGTTCCTGGGCCAGCAGGTCGCCCGCAGCGCCACCGCGCTCGACCCGGACGAGAAGGGCTACCTGCCGGTGCGGCCCAGCTACCAGAGCCAGAAGTTCGACGAGGTCTACGTCGTCGGCATCGCCGCCCAGGTGACCGCGCCGTGGCAGACCGCGGTGCCGACCGGCATCCCGAAGACCGGCTACCCGACCGAGGTCCAGGCGCACACCGCGGCGGCCAACATCGCCGCCCAGATCCGCGGTGAGCGGCCCAAGCGCGGCAAGCCGTTCGGCGACATCCCCGCGGTGTGCGTGATGGACGCCGGCAACAACGGCGTCATCATCCTCGCCGACCGGATGCTGCCGCCGCGCAAGCACGGTCTGCTCATCCCCGGTCCGCAGGCGCACGCGCTCAAGCTCGGCTTCGAGAAGTACTTCCTGTGGAAGGCCCGCCGCGGCTACGTCCGGCTGCCGTAAGCACGGATCTGGCGACGTCACGGATCTGGCGACGTTCACGGTCGGAGCAACACCCGGATCTCGGCCGGCACCGAGCCGAGCACCTTGTCCAGGTTCGTCAGCCGGCGGTCCATGACATCGGACACCGACCCGAACACCTTCGTCAACTCCGCCGGGGTGATCCGGGCGGCCGCCGTGACGTCCCGGACGAACTGCTCCGGATGGCACCTGACGGGCACCTCGGACGGCCGCCACCCGTCGTAGTAGACACCGCGCAGCACGTCGGGCAGTTGCGCGGCGAAGTGCGCCGACTCGGCCACCGGCAACCGGTCGCGCAGCGCGTGCAGCCAGGCCCGGGTGACCCGGTAGACGAAGTCGTTGTCGTCGGTGTCGAACTCGTCCCGGATCTCGGCCAGCCACACGTTCGCGGTCTGCATCAGATGGTCGAGCGGGTGGTGCGTGGTGTGTGTCATCCGGGGCGCCTTTCGCGGGCGCGCGCATGCCGACAGTTGGGATGCTGCGCCGGCCACGGCTGCCCCGCCCACGGTCTTAGGTCCCGTGTTCGGTACTTCGGCGCCGGCGGTGTGCGTCAGTGGTGGAAGGAGGCCGGCCCGCTGTTGCCGGCCCTGGTCACGTCCGCCTGCAGGTTGTCGGTGACCTGCCGCAGGCTCTGCAGGAAGAGATCGGCCATGTCCCGGCTGAAACCGTGCCGGCAGACGACCCGCAGCACCGCGAGGTCGGTCCGGTCGGCGGGGAAGGTGTAGGCAGGCACCTGCCAGCCGTGTTCGCGCAGACCGCGCGAGACGGCGAACACGTCCCAGTCCGTGACCTGCTCGGCGGCGGTGAAGGCGAAGACCGGCAGCTGGTCCCCCCGGGTGACGAGCCGGTACGGGCCCAGCTCGGCGATCTGGCGGGCCAGCGAGGTGGCCACCTCGCGGGCGGCCTGCTGGACCGCGACGTAGCCGTCGAAGCCGAGCCGGAAGAAGGTGTAGTACTGGGCGATGACCTCGGCGCCGGGCCGGGAGAAGTTCAACGCGAAGGTGGGCAGGTTGCCGCCCAGGTAGTTGACGTTGAACACCAGTTCCTGCGGCAATGCCTCGGCATCGCGCCAGATCGCCCAGCCCACGCCGGGATAGACCAGGCCGTACTTGTGGCCCGAGGTGTTGATGGAGGCCACCCGGGGCAGCCTGAAGTCCCAGACCAGATCCGGATCCAGGAACGGCGCGACCATGCCGCCGGACGCGGCATCGACATGCAGCGGAACGTCCGGGCCGCCGGAGCCGGCCAGTTCGTCCAGGGCCGCGGCGATCTCGGCGACCGGCTCGTAGCTGCCGTCGAAGGTGGATCCCAGGATCGCCACCACGCCGATCGTGTTCTCGTCGCAGTACGCGACCGCTTCGGCGGCACCCAGGTGCAGCCGGTCACCGGACAGCGGCACCAGCCGAGGCTCGACCTCCCAGTACCGGCAGAACTTCTCCCAGCAGACCTGGACGTTGGCCCCCATCACCAGGTTCGGTCGGCGTGTCCCGTCATGGCCGGTACGGGCCGACCACCGGCGCTTGAGCGCCATCCCGGCGAGCATGCACGCCTCGCTGGAGCCGGTGGTCGAACATCCCGTCGCCACCGACGCATCCGGCGCGTGCCACAGATCCGCCAGAATCGCGACACACCGGTTCTCGATCGCGGCGGTCTGCGGGTACTCGTCCTTGTCGATCATGTTCTTGTCCAGCGATTCGGCCATCAGCCGGCCGGCCTGTGGTTCCATCCAGGTCGTGACGAAGGTGGCCAGGTTCAGCCGGGCACTGCCGTCGAGCAGCAGTTCGTCGTGGATGAGTTGGTAGGCGACGTCAGCGGGCACCGGCGACTTGGCCAGGGCGTGCAACGGCGGGCAGATCTCGTGCTCTAGCGCCGGATTGGCTTCACCGGCAAAGGGATTGCTCACCCGCCGGCCTTTGCTGCCCCGGGCCGGGACCGGGCCGCCATGAAGCCCCATGCGCCAACTATGGCAGCAACCGCGCGACCGGCAAAGGGATCCGCCGCATTCAGCGGCTGCTGACCTGGCCCGGGCCCCCGGTCTCGGTAACGGCTCAGCGGGACCCGGCGGCGATCTGCCAGGCGCGACCACGGTGGACGACGCCGGGTTGCAGCCCGTGCCGGGCAAGCACGTCCAGCATCGCCTCGGGTGGATGGGTGAACACCCGGAAGGGGCTGCCCCGGAGCCGGAAGAACAGGTTCTGCGTGGCGACCACCGTCCGGGAGACCGGATTGCGCGGTGGGTGGCTGAAGACCAGCCGGCGCCT
>DASUAC010000132.1:0-4894 GCA_035763985.1 Jatrophihabitans sp.
CCGAGCCGCCGGATCGGCTGCCGCGGGGTTACCGGGCGGCGGTCGACACCTCGGTGGGGCTGGTGGTCTGGCAGCCGGTGAACCGGGTCTTCGACTCGGGCGTGATCCAGGAGTCGCTGTCCGCCTCGGCGCTGCTGATCCGGCCGGACGCCAGCCGCCGGCCGCTCGGCCCGGTGCATCCGCTGGCCGCCGACAACAACCAGCTGCTGGTCTGGGACGTGCCGCTGCGCCGGTTCGGCGTGATGCCGCTGCACTATGTGGACTCGACCGCCACCGGGACGGCCACCCCGAGCGCCTCGCCGACCGTCACCGCGAGCGGCACCGCCGGTCCGTCCCCGGCGCCCACCGTGGTGGCCGGCACCCGCTGGTTCCAGCCCACCCGGGGGATGCTGCTGATCACCGGCCCGGCGGCGTTCTCCGCCGACGGCACGGCATTCGCGGTGTACGCCCAGGTCGGCTCCCGGCGGCGGCTGGTGGTCGCCCAGCTCAAGGATCTCGGCACCGATCAGGTGGAGGTGCTGGTGCTGAACCAGCCACCGGCCAAGCCGAGCAGCTCCAGCCCGGTGCCCAGCGGTTCGCTGGTGCTGCCCAGTCCGTCCGGCACCGGGAGCACCGCGCCGAGCCCGAGTCCGGCCGTCCCGGCCCTGGAGCCGGAGGGTTACCCGATCCCGGCACCCTCCGCGCCGGTCTGGCTGGCCGGCAACCAGGTGGTCGCGGTTGCCCAGGACGGCACGGTGATCGGTTATCAGCCGGGCGCGGTGCAGTCGGCCGAACTCGATCTGGGGCTACGGGCGGTGCAGGCGCTGGCCCCGACGCCCTGACCGGCTGCTCGGTCGGCGTCACCTCGTTAGGTGTGCGGCGACTCAGTCGGTGTCCGGCAGCGCGCCGCTGGCCAGCGCGGTGACCAGGTCGGCGGCCAGCAGGTCGACCTGCCACGGCCGGGCGCCGAGCTCGGCCAGCCGATCGCGGACCGCCTGCTCGGTGAGCGGCCGGACCGACCGCCAGGCCAGCCGGCGGATGATGTCGCCGGCCAGCAGGTTCTGCGAGACCACCCGGTGCTGCTCGGCGGTCCGCTGGACGACGTCCTTGCTGGCGGCCAGCCGGGCGGCCGCCGCCGGGTCGCGTTCCCGCCAGCGGGACTGGGCCGGCATCGCGTCCGGGTCGACGGTGGTGGTGGACAGCGGCGGCAGCTCGTCGTCCGGCGTCTGCCGTCCCTCGGACAGCGCGGTGAACCAGTAGCCGGCCAACCGGCGTTGCCGCGGGCCGCTGAACACCTCGAGCTCGACCAGGCTCTCCGCGGTACGCGGATTGGCCTTGGCCGCGGCGATGATCGCGGCGTCCGGCAGGGTGCGGCCCGGCGCCAGATCCCGGCGGGCGGCCAGCCGGTCGCGGGCCTGCCACAGCGAGCGGACCATGGCCAGCTGGCGGCGGCTGCGCAGGCCGTGGATGCCGGAGGTGCGCCGCCACGGATCGATCCGCGGCGGCGCCGGTGGTGAGTCCCGCACGGCGGCACATTCCTGCTCGGCCCAGCTCAGCTTGCCGGTGCGGGTCAGCTCGGCGATCAGCACCTCGCGCAGCTCGATCAGCAGTTCCACGTCCAGCGCGGCGTAGGCCAGCCAGTCCCTGGGCAGCGGCCGGGTCGACCAGTCCGCGGCCGAATGGCCCTTCTCCAGCGAGATGTTCAGGTACTGCTCGAGCATGGTGCCGAGCGCCACCCGCTCCGAGCCGAGCAGCCGGCCGACCAGTTCGGTGTCGAACAGCCGGTGCGGCCGCATGCCGAGTTCGGCCAGGCACGGCAGATCCTGGCTCGCCGCGTGCAGGATCCATTCGGCGTTCGCGATGGCGGCGTTGACGACGGACAGGTCCGGCAACGCGATCGGGTCGATCAGGAACGTGCCGGCGCCGGACCGGCGCAGCTGCACCAGGTACGCCCGCTGGCTGTACCGGTAGCCGGAGGCGCGCTCGGCGTCCACCGCGACCGGACCGTCGGCCGCGGCCAGCGCCTTGGCCGCCGCGGCCAGTTGCTCGGGTTCGGTCAGCGGCTCCGGGGTGCCGTCCCGCGGCTCCCGCAGCAACTCCACCGGCAGCGCCAGGTCGTCCGCGCCGTCCGTCGTCGCCGGGTCAACCGCGGCGTTGTTCTCCTCAGCGCTCACCGATAGCGGCCACGCCTTCCGGCGGCAATCCGGCAGCGATGCACAGCAGGTCGACGAACGCCCGCAGGTGCTGGGACAGATCGGTGCTGGTCGCGGTCCAGGAACCGCGCAGCTCCAGTTGGCTGCTGGTGGACGGTCCGTGCAGGTCGCCGAACCGGGTGGAGGTGGTCTGGGTGACCGTGCCGCCGACGGCGGTGTGCTCGGCGTTGCGGTGTTCCAGCGATTCGGTCAGCCAGCTCCAGCCGACCGCCGGGAGCAGCGGGTCGCCGGCCATGTCGGGGGCCAGCTCGGCCGAGGCGAAGGCCACCAGCCGGAGCTCGCCGTCCCAGGCCTCGGCGCCGTCCGGGTCGTAGAGCACCACCAGCCGGCCGGTTGCGCACTCCGGGTTCGCCGCGGTGCCGATGTCCACCGCGACCGCGTAACTCCACGGCGCCAGCCGCTGCGGCGGCCGGATCCGCTCGACCCGGGCCTCGGCCCGTACCTGGGTGGACAGCAGCGAGCCGATCGCCTCCTGGAACGGTTTCGGGGCACTGCTCGGCACCGCGTCGGCATCCGGGCCGCTGTCGGCGGCGGGCCGGCCGGCCGCGGGTATTCCGGGGTCGGGCAACATGTCCGTAGCAGATCCTTCCGCGCAACCAGTATGCGCCTGCCAACTTTGCATGGGCATCAGTCGCAGGCCAGCAGGCGCGCCGGTTACCCGAGGCGCAGCCGCGCCGGGTACGGCGAGGCGCGGGCGGGCCGGGTACGGCGAGGCGCGGGCGCGCCGGGTACGGCGGCCCGACGGCGAGGGGGTCGCCATGACACGATGGGGACGATGTCCGACACCACCGCGCCCGACGCCACCGGAATCGACGCCACCGCGACCCGGCCGCTGCTGATCCGCGCCGCCGAAGGCGAACGGCTCGCCCGGCCGCCGGTCTGGTTCATGCGCCAGGCCGGCCGGTCGCTGCCCGAGTACCGCGCGCTGCGGGCCGGGACGTCGATGCTGCAGGCCTGCCGGACCCCGGACCTGGTCACCGAGATCACCCTGCAGCCGGTCCGCCGGCACGGCGTGGACGCGGCGATCTTCTTCTCCGACATCGTGGTGCCGCTGGTCGCGGTGGGCCTCGACATCGAGATCGTGCCCGGCACCGGCCCGGTGGTCGCCGAGCCGATCCGGCGGGCGTCCGACCTGGCCCGGCTGCGGCCGCTGGAACCGGCCGACGTGCCGGACATCGCCGAATCGGTGCGGCGGCTGGTCGGCGAGCTGGCCGGGGTGCCGCTGATCGGGTTCGCCGGCGCGCCGTACACGCTGGCCAGTTACCTGATCGAGGGTGGCCCGTCCCGGGACCATGCCCGCACCAAGGCGCTGATGTACTCCGAGCCGGCCGTCTGGCATGCCCTGCTGGACCGGCTGGCCACCATCTCGGCCGGCTTCCTGCGGGTGCAGCTGGCCGCCGGGGCGTCGGCGGTGCAGCTGTTCGACTCCTGGGCCGGCAGCCTGGCCGCGGCCGACTACGCCGAGTACGTGCTGCCGCATTCGCGGGCGGTGTTCGCCGCGCTGGCCGACCACGACGTGCCGAAGATCCACTTCGGGGTGGGCACCGGCGAGCTGCTGGAGCTGATGCGCAGCGCCGGCGCGAGCGTGGTCGGGGTCGACTGGCGTACCCCGCTGGAGGTCGCCGCCGCCCGGATCGGTGGCCGCACGCCGGTGCAGGGCAACCTGGATCCGGCGGTGCTGCTGGCCGACTGGCCGGTCGTCGAGCGGGCGGTACGCCGGGTGGTGGACGACGGCCGGCGCTGCCCCGGCCACATCTTCAACCTCGGCCACGGCGTGCTGCCCGAGACCGGCCCGGACGTGCTCACCCGGGTGGTCGAGCTCATCCATTCGCTGTAAGGCGACCGGGAGTGGGCGTCCGGATTGTGGTGGTGGGCGGCGGCATCGCCGGGCTGTCGGCCGCCTTCCGGCTGCGCGAGCTGCGGCCGGACGCCGAGGTGCTGCTGCTGGAGGCGGCCGATCGGGTGGGCGGCAAGCTGCGCCGGGTGCAGGTGGCCGGTGCCTGGGTGGACGTCGGGGCGGAGGCGATGCTGGCGCGCCGGCCGGAGGGGCTGGCCACGGTCAGCGCGCTCGGCCTGGACGCGGAACTGGTGCACCCGCTGACCACCGCCGCGTTGCTGCGCACCCGAGGGGCCAATCAGCCACTGCCGCCCCGCACCCTGATGGGGATACCGACCGAGCTGGACCCGGTGCGCTCGGTGCTCGGCGGCCCGACCCTGGACCGGATCGCCACCGAGCCGGATCGAGGGCCGTACCCGCCGCTGGCCGGGGACGTCTCGATCGGTGACCTGGTGGACCAGCGGTTCGGGCCGGAGGTGGTGGACCGGCTGGTCGATCCGCTGCTGGGCGGGGTGTACGCCGGGCACGCCCGCCGGATCTCGCTGCAGGCGGCGGTGCCGGCCCTGGCCGACCGGCTGCTGGCGGGGGGCGGCTCGCTGCTGCTCGCCGCCCGCGAGGTGGTGGCCGAGGGTGCCCGGCAGGCCACCGACCGGCCGGTGTTCGCCAGCCTCTCCGGCGGGCTGGCCAGGCTGGCCGAGACGCTGGCCGACCGCGGCGGGTTCACCGTCCGGTGCGGGGTGACGGTGCGCGAGATCGAACGCTCGGACGGCGGCTTCGCGCTGTCCGGCGGCTTCGCGCTGTCCGCCGGCGCGGTGCCGGCCGCCGAGCGGATCACCGCCGACGCGGTGGTGGTGGCCACGCCGGC
>DASUAC010000133.1:0-3103 GCA_035763985.1 Jatrophihabitans sp.
CGGTCGCGTTGCCGAGGTTCAGCAGCCGGCCCTCGGACAGCACGATGATCGAGTGGCCGTCGCTGAACTTCCACTCGTGCACCTGCGGCTTGATCTCGATCTTCTGCACGCCGGGCACCTTGGCCAGGCCGGCCATGTCGATCTCGTTGTCGAAGTGGCCGATGTTGCCGACGATCGCGTTGTGCTTCATCTTGGCCATGTGCTCGGCCATGATGATGTCCTTGTTGCCGGTCGAGGTGACGAAGATGTCCACCTTCTCGACCACGTCGTCCAGGGTGACCACCTCGAGGCCGTCCATCGCCGCCTGCAGCGCGCAGATCGGGTCGATCTCGGTGACCAGCACCCGGGCGCCCTGACCGCGCAGTGACTCCACGCAGCCCTTGCCGACGTCGCCGTAGCCGCAGACCAGCGCCAGCTTGCCGGCGATCATCACGTCGGTGGCCCGGTTGATGCCGTCGATCAGCGAGTGCCGGCAGCCGTACTTGTTGTCGAACTTGCTCTTGGTGACCGAGTCGTTGACGTTGATGGCCGGGAACAGCAGGGTGCCCGCCTTGGCGAACTCGTACAGCCGGTGCACGCCGGTGGTGGTCTCCTCGGTGACGCCGATGATCGACTGCGCCATCTTGGTGTACTTGCTCGGCGAATCGGCCAGCGAGCGCCGCAGGGTCTCCAGGATGATCTTGTATTCCTCGGAGTCGTTCTCGTCCGCCGAGGGCACCACGCCGGCCGCCTCGTACTCCACGCCCATGTGGATCAGCAGGGTGGCGTCACCGCCGTCGTCGACGATCGAGTCCGGGCCGCTGCCGTCCGGCCAGGTCAGCATCTGCTCGGTGCACCACCAGTACTCCTCCAGCGTCTCGCCCTTCCAGGCGAAGACCGGGATGCCGGACGGGTTCTCCGGGGTGCCGTTCGGTCCGACCACCACCGCCGCGGCCGCGTGGTCCTGGGTGGAGAAGATGTTGCAGCTGACCCAGCGCACGTCGGCGCCGAGCGCGGCCAGGGTCTCGATCAGCACCGCGGTCTGGGTGGTCATGTGCAGCGAGCCGGCCACCTTCTTGCCGGCCAGCGGCTTGGCCTCGCCGAACTCGGCCCGCAGCGCCATCAGGCCCGGCATCTCGTGCTCGGCGAGCTGGATCTCCTTGCGGCCGTAGGCGGCCAGGGAGAGGTCGGCGACCTTGAAGTCGCTGACGCTGCCAGCGCTGTCTTTGGTCAGGGAAACGCTCACGGATTCTCCTCCGGTGCTGGTGGAACGCGGTTGCGGGACGGTGTTCTCAGTGTCGATGTATACGGGTTCGCGACCCTCGGCCTCCCGGCCCTCGGCCAGCCGTTCGGCGGCCATCCGGCGGAACCGGCCCGCCTCCGGCGAGGCCGGCCCCCGGTGCACCGGGCCGAACCATTCGTCGACCGCCCGGTACAGCTCGAACTCGGTGCGCATCCGCAGTTCGAAGGCGATCTCGGACAGGTCGATGCTGTGCTCGTCGACCAGCTGGCGCAGGCTGCGCAGCCGGGCGATCTGCCGGGCGCCGTACAGCCGGTGGCCACCCGGGGTTCGCAGGGTCGTGACGAGGCCCGCCTGCTCGATGTAGCGCAGCATCCGCTGCGACCATCCGGTCGCCTCGGCAGCCTGCTGCATCGTCATCGGCTTCATCGACGCGAAACTCTACCAGAGTTGTGTCAGATTTATGCAAGCCTCTGCCGGCGGGGCGCCGGAGCCGCCGGACAGCCGTCGATATGATCGCCGGATGGACGCGCAACCGGCCTTCCTGCACCCGATCACCGCCGGCTGGCGAGCCACCGCAGGCTCCGTCGGCGGCCCCAACTACGACGAGTTCGTCGACGACCAGGCCATCGCCGCCGCGCTCGCCCGGCGACCCGCCTCGGTGGTCGGGCTCGACCTGCCCAACCACACGGTACGAGCACTGGAAGAAGGCCTGGACTTCGCCGCCAGCCTGCCGCTGGCCGTCGAGCAGCTGGCGCGGATGAAGGAGGACGGCCTCTACGAACCGGTCACCGACGCCCTGTTCGGCTACGAGATGGCCGAGCCGGACGGCCACCTGGTGCGGGCCCTGATCGGCCTGGTCCGGGTCGGCGAGTTCTCCGATTCCGAGGACCAGCCCGGCCGGATCCTGCGCAACGAGGACGTCACGGCGAGCAAGGTCGCCGAACGACGGCAACACATCGACGCGCTGGGCCACCTGCTGAGCACCGTGCTGCTGGTGCCGGCCCGCGACCAGCAGGCCTACGACGAGCTGCTCGCCTCGGCGTTCAGCACCTTGCCGGACGAGCCGCTGATCGCCGACCTGGACGAACGCGGCGTCCGGCACCGGCTGTGGCAGCTCGACGGCGAGCCGTTCCGGTCCTACCTGGACGGAAACGCCTACCTGGTCGCCGACGGCAACCACCGAAGCCGGGCCAGCCAGCAGTCCGGCTCGGATTGGTGCCTGGTCACCGTGGCCTCGGCCGGCGCGCTGCGGATCGAGCCTTACCACCGGCTGCTGCGCAGCCCGGAGCTGGACTCGGCGCAACTACGCGAGCGGATCGCCGGGGCCGGCCTGGACCTGACCGAGATCGACCCGCCGGATGCTGCTGAGCAGTCGACGGCAGCCGAGCAGTCGATGGCTGCCGAGCAGTCGGACAATCTTCTCTACCTCGGCGACGGCCGGTGGTACCGGCTCGACCTGCCCGCGCCGGACGGTGGCCGGGTGGTGGACGCGCTGCCGCACAGCGTGGTCGAACGGCGGATCTTCACCGACGTGCTCGGGCTGGACCCGGCCGCCAAGGAGATCAGCTACGTCGGCGGCCGGGCCAGCCGGGACTACCTGATCGAGGAGGTGGACGCTGGCCGGGCCACCGCCGCGTTCCTGCTGCGCCCGGTGACCATGGCCGAGTTCACCGCGATCAACGCCGCCCGCCAGTACATGCCGCGCAAGAGCACCTGGTTCATGCCCAAGGCCCGGGCCGGCTTGGTGCTGGCCGAGATCCGCTGAGTGCTCGCCGAGATCCGCTAGGTGTGATGTCCAGGGAGGTTGGTCAGGCGGGTGATCGGGGGTTGTCCTCCGATGGCGCTGTGGGCTCGGTGGTGATTGTAGAAGTGGAGCCAGTC
>DASUAC010000134.1:0-5367 GCA_035763985.1 Jatrophihabitans sp.
CGCCGGCGCATCCAGGACACCAGGTACAGGCTGCCCCGCTCGGCGGCGCTGCCCTGGGCCGGATATCCCAGGATCTCGTGCAGTTCGGCCACCAGCTTCAGTTCCACCGCGGTCACCGTCAGCATCTCGGCGGCCAGCTGCACCGGCGCCGCTATCAGGGTCGGCGGGGCCAGGAACTCCACGCTGGACAGGCCGCCGACCGCCGCGCCGATGCCCGCCGTGGTCCGGGTGGCGGATTTCACCAGCCGCTCGGCGATCTCGATGTCGGTCAGTCCCCGGTGGTGTTGGCGCAGGGTCTGGGCGTCCCGGACCGGCACCCGCTCGGAGATCTCCACCACCAGGTCGACCAGCCAGCGGCCGGCCGCCACCGCCCGGGGCCCGGCCGCCCGGGCGCTTCCGGTCAATGCCGGGACCAGCGCGGCAAACTGCCGGCTGTTGCGCTCGCCGGGGCCGGAGGCACGGACTACCAGCTCAGCTATCTCCTCATGCGGCATGCGTCCACTGTGCCACTTTGCTCCGGGACACCTCGCGATCCGGGCACCGGCGGTCATGCCGGATTCGCCGTACGGCCCCGCCGGGAGTCAGCGCCGGGACCCAGTGCCGGGCGGGCTTCGGCGTCCGGCTCGCCGTACCGGCCCGCCCGCGGGCACGCCGGATCGCCCGACCGGTCTCGCCGTGCCTACCGAGGCTGGCACCCGGCTCGGCCGGGCACGGCGGTCGCCGTTCGGTCAGGCGCAGTCCCGGCAGATCGGCTGGCCGTTCTTCTCCCGGGCCAGCCGGCTGCGGTGATGCACCAGGAAGCAGCTGGAGCAGGTGAACTCGTCATCCTGCTTGGGCAGGACCCTGACGGTCAGCTCCTCGCCCGACATGCTGGACAAATCCGCACCGGGCAGTTCGAGCGACTCGGCCAGCTCGGCCTCGTCCACGTCGATGGTGCCGGACTGCGCCTCCGCCCGGCGGGCCTTCAGTTCTTCGAGGGAATCCTCGTTCAGTTCGTCAACATCCCCACGGCGAGGGGCGTCGTAGTCAGTAGCCATCTGGTGTCACTCCTCGATCAGTCGCGCGTAGCCGAACGTGCCCGTTCCGCTGCCGCCGGCGGTCGTCGACTGTTGCTCAGCGACGCAGGGCGGGCCGAACCGTACCGCGTTCCGCCAGCCCTCCAACGACCGGGCACGCCTCACCATTCCCGCAGCCTGCCCAGCTAGGCTGACCCCCGCCCACCGAACGCGCAGGAGAGGAGGATAACGAGCCGGCATGCCTGTTTCCACTGCACGTCGCCCGTTGCCTGCGCTGGTGTTTCTGCTCGTGTTGAGCGTGCTGACCGCCATCGTGTGGTGGCGCGTGCTGCATCGGCCGACCGCGTCCTCGACCACGACGACCACACCGTCCGTCACGGCCGCTCCGCTGACCTGCACGCCGGGCGGCAAGGCCATCCGGTTGCCCGCCCCGCAGACGGTGCTGGTGGTCGTGCTCAACGGGGCGAACCGCAATCAATTGGCCACCCAGGTGACTGCCCAACTGAAGGCCCGCGGTTTCCGTACCGGTAAGCCGGACGACGCCCCCTCGCCGATGTCCGGTACCGCCGAGATCCAGTTCAGCACGGCCAGCCGGGCCGCCGCCACCCTGCTCAGCTACTACGTACCCGGCGCCCGGCTGGTGGCGAGCAGCCCGGCCGGCTCGCCGCTCACCCTGGTGCTGGGCACCGGCTTCCATGCGCTGGCCCCGCAGGCCGCGGTGAAGCAGTCCGTCGCCAGCGCCGGCAAACCCTGCTGACGGCGAGCCCCACCGGCGTCCGGTCAGCCCACCCCGGGCAGTTCGAGCGCGCCGGACTCCGCCAGTAGCCCGAAGAACTCCTCGGCCACCGCCGGATTGGCCGCCGCGATCAGCCAGCTGCCGGCGGGCCGGCCGGCCAGGCCCGAGGTGGCCGCGCCGGACTCCTGGGCGATGAGCAGCCCGGCGGCGTAATCCCACTCCCCCAGCGGTCCCTCGTAGTACAGGTCCAACCGGCCGGCCGCCAGGAAGCACAGGTCCAGCGCGGCCGAGCCGAGCCGGCGCAGGTTGCCCACCCGGCCGAGCAGCCGGGCCGCCAGCTGCGCCTGCCGGGCACGGAGCTGCTGGTCGTAGCCGAACCCGGTGGCCAGCACCGCCTCGGCCAGCGGCACCGCGCGAGGCCCGGTCAGCCGCCGCCCGTCCAGGTACGCACCGCCGCCGAGGCTGGCCGAGAACAGCTCACCGGAGGCCGGATTGTGCACACAGCCGGCCACCGTCCGGCCGTCCAGCTGGGCGGCGATCGAGACGGCATACTGGGGCAGGCCGAGCAGGAAGTTCACCGTCCCGTCGATCGGATCGATCAGCCAGCGGACCCGGCTGCCGGCCGGCCCGGCGGCACCGCCCTCCTCACCGAGCACCGCGTCGTCCGGGCGCAGGCCGGCCAGCTCGGTGCGCAGCAGCTCCTCCACCGCCCGGTCGGCGTCGGTCACCACGTCGGTCGGCGAGGACTTGGTGTCGACCGACAGGCCCTGCTCGCGCCGGCGCAGCGCCAGCTCACCCGCCTGCCGGGCCAGTCGGACGGCCAGTTCGGTGAGCTCGGCCGGCTCCGGATCCGGCCCGGGCCGGGTGCCGCCGGGCCGGTCGCTCTCGGTCATCTGGCATCGTCCCGTTCCGCCGCGTGCCGATATGGTTGCCAGCACCAACCTAGGGTGCGGCTGGTGATTCACGCGCAGCAGAGCGTGGAATCATCACCACGCACCCACGTCAGCGGAGGACCGATGACCGCGCCAGCAGAATCCGGCGGCCCGCCCGAGGCCGCGTTCGGCATCGACATCGGCGGCAGCGGCATCAAGGGAGCGATCGTCGACACCCGCACCGGCCAGCTGCGCACTCCCCGGGTACGGATCGCCACCCCCGTCCCGTCCACTCCGCACCGGGTGGCCGACGTGGTGGTGGAGCTGGTCAGCAAGGCGAACTGGAACGGCCCGGTCGGCGCGACCTTTCCCGCGGTGATCAAGAACGGGGTGGCGCAGTCGGCGGCCAACGTCGACGAGTCCTGGATCGGCACCGACGTCGACGCGGTGTTCTCCAAGGCGACCGGGCTCGAGGTGACCGTGCTCAACGACGCCGACGCGGCCGGCCTGGCCGAGGTGCGGTTCGGCGCGGCCAAGGGCGTGCCGGGCGTGGTCATCCTGCTCACCTTCGGCACCGGGATCGGCAGCGGGCTGTTCATCGACGGCTGCCTGGTGCCGAACTCCGAGCTGGGCCACCTGGAGCTGGACGGCCACGACGCCGAATCCCGGGCGGCCGCCTCGGTGAAGGACAAGCAGAAGATGTCCTACAAGCAGTGGGCCAAGCGGGTGCAGGCCTACATGGCGCACGTGGAGAAGCTGTTCTCACCGGATCTGTTCATCGTCGGCGGCGGGGTGAGCAAGGACGCCGACCGGTGGGTGCCGCAGCTCCACCTGAACGCGCCGGTGCGGCCCGCCCAGTTGCTGAACAATGCCGGCATTGTCGGCGCGGCGATGGCGGCGGCCGAGCACAAGCAGGGCCCACGCACCGCCTGGTAGCCGCCGGGTTGCTTCTCCCGGCCGGTGCCGACCGGGCGTGATTACAATGGGGCGGGTACGGGTACGGCGCTGACGAAGGCACCGCGGTCTGGCACAGTTCGGCCGCCGGTGAACCCCGAACCGGCTGGCCCTGGAGACAACACTGTGTCGTGCACAGCGGATCCCTGCGGATTTCGCCTCTCGTCGTGCGCGACGAGCGGCATGAGAGGGCGTACGTGAGTTCCAGCGGTTCCAGCAGCGAGACCTCTGAGCTTTCCGAGCGGGTTACGGTCAGTGCGGCGACCACCGCGAGCCGGGCAGTGAGTGTTCCGGTGGATGCCCCGGCCAAGAAGGCGGCGAAGAAGCCTGCCGCGAAGAAGGCCCCCGCCAAGAAGGACGCCGAGGCACCGGACGCCGAGCTGTCCGACGAACTCGATCCCGCCGATCCGGCCGACCTGCCCGAGGACGTGGACCTGGAGGACATCGCCGTCGACGCGGTGGATGTCGAGGTCGAGGCCGACGCCGAGGCCGAGGACGCCTCCGAGGCCGCCGAGGGTGAGGCTTCGGAGTTCACCTGGGACGAGGAGGAGTCCGAGGCGCTGCGGCAGGCCCGCAAGGACGCCGAGATGACCGCCTCGGCCGACTCGGTCCGGGCCTACCTGAAGCAGATCGGCAAGGTGGCGCTGCTCAACGCCGAGGAGGAGGTGGACCTCGCCAAGCGGATCGAGGCCGGCCTGTACGCGGCCGAGCGGCTGCGCCAGCTGGAGCTGTCCGGCGAGAAGCTGCCGCTGCAGGAGCGGCGCGACCTCGGCTGGATCATCCGGGACGGCGAGCGCGCCAAGAACCACCTGCTGGAGGCGAACCTGCGGTTGGTGGTGTCGCTGGCCAAGCGCTACACCGGACGCGGCATGGCGTTCCTGGATCTGATCCAGGAGGGCAACCTGGGCCTGATCCGGGCGGTGGAGAAGTTCGACTACACCAAGGGCTACAAGTTCTCCACCTACGCCACCTGGTGGATCCGGCAGGCGATCACCCGGGCGATGGCCGACCAGGCCCGTACCATCCGGATCCCGGTGCACATGGTCGAGGTGATCAACAAGCTCGGCCGGATCCAGCGCGAGTTGCTGCAGGACCTGGGCCGCGAGCCCACGCCCGAGGAACTGGCCAAGGAGATGGACATCACCCCGGACAAGGTGCTGGAGATCCAGCAGTACGCCCGGGAGCCGATCAGCCTGGACCAGACCATCGGCGACGAGGGCGACAGCCAACTCGGCGACTTCATCGAGGACTCCGAGGCCGTGGTGGCCGTCGACGCGGTCAGCTTCACCCTCCTGCAGGACCAGTTGCAGTCGGTGCTGCACACCCTGTCCGAGCGCGAGGCCGGCGTGGTCAAGCTGCGCTTCGGGCTGACCGACGGCCAGCCGCGCACCCTGGACGAGATCGGCCAGGTGTACGGCGTCACCCGCGAGCGGATCCGGCAGATCGAGTCCAAGACCATGTCCAAGCTGCGCCACCCGTCCCGCTCTCAGGTGCTGCGCGACTATCTGGACTGAGGCCGCCCGCCGGCATCACCCTCGAACCGATACGAGGCGTGGGACTCCCTCGTCGAGTCGGAAGGTGATCGTCTCGGCCATGCCGCCACTGTGCCACGGCGCGTAAGACGTCGCGCTCGCGCCGCCGCCACTTCGAGGAAACGCTTGGTTCAATGAAGGTTGCTATGAGTGGCTCCTCGAACCCGACACCGCGCGGCCGCCGGACTCGTCAGCTGCTCGCGGCTGCCACGGCGTGCCTGGTCACGGCGTGCACCGCTGCCCAACCGAGCCGGGCA
>DASUAC010000135.1:0-4101 GCA_035763985.1 Jatrophihabitans sp.
CGATCTTGCCGCCGAGGTGCAGCAGGAAGGTGCGGTCGGACACCCGGTGCACCTCGATGCCGGACAGCGCGCGCAGGCCGGCCACCAGTTGCTCGGCGTGCTCGCCGTTCACCGCCGAACAGGTCACGTCGATGGTCAGCCGGTCATGCCGGGACTCGGCGACGTCCACCGCGGTGACCAGGCCGCCCGCCTCGGACACCGCGGTGGCCAGCCGGCCGACCACTGCCGGGTCCGGCAGGGCGTACACCCGCACCGTGATCGAGTAGGACGCCGAGGTCGGGGTCGGACGGGGCTGGGCGGAATCCGGCAGGGCCATGGCGACCATCGTGCCAAATTCGGCGCTCTCACGCGTCGGGTACGAAATCGCCGCGGCGCGCTCCTCGAGGAGGTGGTTCGGTCGATATCACCTCTGTGGTTCGATACTAGGAGCCGCTCCAACGGCGGAGCGGCGGCGAACACCGAGCACCGCGAGCAATGAGATCGAGCAGCAATACCGAGCAGCAAGCGAGCAACGAGATCAACAGCACGATCGACCAGCAGCAAGGGAGTACCTGCCGCCCGGCGCGCAGGCGAAACACATGGCGTCACAACGAGGTGACTACAAGCAGATGACTGACCTGTCCGAGCCTGCATCCGACACCCCGGCCGGCCCGCCCACGCTGCCCGCCGACTACGAGGTGTTCCACCGGCGGTACCTGATGCGCGCCGCCAGTCAGCTGCCCGGCCGGCAGGCTCGCGAGCTGGACGAGATCGCCCGGCGGGCCTACCACTCCGCGGAGTACCGGCGACCCGGCGAGATCGTGCTGGCGGTCCACGACCTGGACTCCGACCGGACCGCGATCGACCTGGCCACCAAGGACGCGCCGTACCTGGTGGATTCGGTCCGGGCCGAGCTGGAGCGGACCGGTCACCTGATCGAGCACCTGCTGCACCCGCAGATCGTGGTGCGCCGCGACGACGCCGGCCGGATCGTGCAGCTGCTGGATCTGGCTGACACCGCCGAGGTGCCGGCCGGCGTGGTGGCCGAGTCCTGGATGCACATCGAGACCAACCTGATCCCGGCCGCCGAGCACGAGGTGGTGGCCGCCGACCTGCGCCGGGTGCTGACCGACGTGCACAACGCGGTCTCGGACTCGCCGGAGACCTACCGGCTGATCCGCGAGCTGGCCGATCGGATCGACGCCGACCCCGGTGAGTTCGACCGGGAGACCTCGGCGGAGGCGGCCGAGCTGCTGCGCTGGCTGGCCGACGGCAACTTCATGATCCTGGGGCACGCGGCGTACTCGGCCAACGAGCTGACCAACCCGACCCGGTCGGCGGCCGCGGTGGAGCAGGGCGTACTGCGTGGCGAGGCCAAGATCTCGCCGCTGGAGTTGCTGCCCGCCTACCGGTCCGGCGCCCCGCTGGTGATCTTCAAGTCGCCCATGGTGTCCACCGTCCGGCGCTCCACCCGGTACGACTGCGTCACCGTGATCGCCCCCGGCTCGAGCGACGCCGAGCCCCGGATCCACGTCTTCCTCGGCCTGATCACCGACGAGTCGGACGGCACGGTGGCCCGGGTGCCGGTGGTGCGCCGCCGGATCGAGGAGATCCTGAACCGGTCCGGCGCCCGCGCGACCAGCCACACCGGCCGGCAACTGCTGGCGGCGCTGCGCACCCTGCCGCGGGACGAACTGCTGGAGGCGCCCACCCTGGATCTGCTCCGGCTGGCCCAGCTGGTGGTGGACCGGGCCGAGCGGCGCGGCATCGGGGTGTTCGCCCGGATCCACCTGAACCGGGACTTCGTCACCGTGCTGGTGTACTTCCCGAGCGAGCGGTTCGGGCCGGAGACCCGGGCCCGGGTGCGCGACGTGGTGCTGTCCTACTGGCCGGGCCGGATCATCGGCCGGGACGACCGGATCGTCGAGCTGGACATGGCCCGGATGCAGTTCCTGATCGCGTTGCGCCCGGGCGAGGAGGTGCCCAACCCGGATCGGGCCACCGTGGAGACCGAGGTGGCCCGGGTGACCCGGCGGTGGAGCGACGACCTCGCCGACCTGCTCACCGTGGGGCTAGGCGAGCAGGAGGCCGACCGGGTGCTGCGCCGCTACACCGGCGCCTTCCCGGAGGCGTACAAGGAGGACTTCGGCGCACCGACCGCGGTGGCCGACCTGCGCCGGCTGGAGCAACTGCCGGACATCGACGGGCTGAGCTTCGACGTCTACACCCCGACCGCGGACGACGAGGCCGACCGGCGGCTGAAGATCTACCGGACCGGCACGCCGCTCTCGCTCGGCCGGACGCTGCCCATGCTGGAGCGGATGGGCATCGAGGTGCTGGACGAGCGGCCGTACGAGATCGAGCGGAACGACGGCACCTCCGCCTGGGTGTACGACTTCGGGCTCAAGCTCGGCGAGGGGGTGGACTTCTCCGCCGAGCGGTCGGTGGCGGTGCTGGACACGCTGCGAGTGCTCTGGGCCGGCGGGGTGGAGCAGGACGGCTTCAACGCGCTGGTGGTACGGGCCGGGCTGACCTGGCAGCAGGCCAGCGTGCTGCGGGCCTATGCGAAGTACCTGCGGCAGGCCGGCACCACCTTCAGCCAGGGCTACATCGAGCAGACGCTCAGTCAGCACACCGGCATCGCCAAGCTGCTGATCGAGCTGTTCGAGTCCCGGTTCGACCCCGAACTCGCGCCGGAGACCTCGGCCGCCCGGCAGGACGACCTGCGGACCGCGATCGACGCCGAGCTGTCCGGGGTGTCCAGCCTGGACCAGGACCGGATCCTGCGCTCGCTGCTCGGGCTGATCAACGCCTCGCTGCGTACCAACCACTTCCAGCGCGACCCGGCCGGCGCCGGGCCCGCCGCGTTCGCGGTCAAGCTGGACCCGCGGGCGATCGAGGAACTGCCCGAACCGCGGCCGCGGTTCGAGATCTGGGTCTATTCGCCCCGGGTGGAGGGCGTGCACCTGCGGTTCGGCCCGGTCGCCCGCGGCGGGCTGCGCTGGTCGGACCGGCGGGAGGACTTCCGTACCGAGGTGCTCGGCCTGGTCAAGGCGCAGATGGTGAAGAACACCGTGATCGTGGCGGTGGGCTCCAAGGGCGGCTTCGTGGCCAAGTCGCTGCCGGACCCGGCGGTGGACCGGGACGCCTGGCTGGCCGAGGGGGTGGCCTGCTACCAGATCTTCATCACCTCGCTGCTGGAGCTCACCGACAACCTGGAGCGGGACGCCACCGGCCAGCAACTGGTGGTCAAGCCGCCGGCCACCCGCTGCTATGACGGGGACGACCCGTACCTGGTGGTGGCCGCCGACAAGGGCACCGCGACGTTCTCCGACATCGCAAACCGGATCGCGGTCGACCGCGGGTTCTGGCTGGGGGACGCGTTCGCCTCCGGCGGCTCGGTCGGCTACGACCACAAGGCGATGGGCATCACCGCCCGCGGTGCCTGGGAGTCGGTGAAGTACCACTTCCGGGAGTTGGGCCTGGACACCCAGCGGACCGACTTCACCGTGGTCGGTATCGGCGACATGTCCGGTGACGTGTTCGGCAACGGCATGCTGCTGTCCGAGCACATCCGGCTGGTGGCCGCCTTCGACCACCGGCACATCTTCCTGGACCCGGATCCGGACGCCGCCCGGTCGTTCGCCGAACGACGCCGGCTGTTCGAGCTGCCCCGGTCCAGCTGGGCCGACTACGCCCCGGCGCTGATCTCCGAGGGCGGCGGGGTCTTCTCCCGCAACCTGAAGGCGATCCCGGTCTCGCCGCAGGTACGGGAACGGCTGCGGATCCCGAGCGGCAAGACCTCGTTGCCGCCGGCCGAGCTGATCCACGCGATCCTCACCGCGCCGGTCGACCTGCTCTGGAACGGCGGCATCGGCACGTACGTCAAGGCCTCGACCGAGAGCAACCTGGACGCCGGCGACAAGGCCAACGACGCGCTGCGCGCCGACGGCGCCGAGCTGCGGGCCAAGGTTATCGGCGAGGGCGGCAACCTGGGGCTGACCCAGCGAGGCCGGATCGAGTACGCCCGGGCCGGTGGCCGGGTGAACACCGACGCCATCGACAACTCGGCCGGGGTCGACACGTCCGACCACGAGGTGAACCTGAAGATCCTGCTCGACC
>DASUAC010000136.1:0-2188 GCA_035763985.1 Jatrophihabitans sp.
GGAGCCGGCGCTGGTGGAGAACGTGCGCTGGTTGGCCGGCTACCGCCACCCCCGGTTCGGGCAGGCGCCGATCGCTGCGGAGCTGCTGACGGTCTTCGCCGACCGCAGGCCGCTGCTGGACGGCGTGGAGCGGGTGGGCCAGCCGCTGGTGGTGCTGCCGGTGCTGTTTCACCTGCTGTGGCAGGACCAGCTGCGGACGGACCTGTCCAGGCCGCTGGCGGAGACGTCGCCGGTGTGGAGCGCGGAATGAGCACGGCTGGACGCCGCGGGGTGTTGCGGCTGGGCGACCGGGTGTGCTTCGACGGCGTGCAGCACACCGTGGTCGGGCTGTCGGGCAGCTCGGTCCGGCTGGCCGGTGATGACGGCGTCGACCAGGTCGTGCTGGCCGGGCATCTGCAGGCCGCGCCGGACTTCGCGGTGATCTCCGGCGCCGGGCCGGTGTCGCTGCCCCTGCTGGGGCTGCTGGACGCGGCACCGGCCGAGGCGGTGGAGCAGGCCCGCTGGTGGGAGGCGCACGTGCTCGAGGTCGAGACTGGCCGGCCGCCGCACGCCGAACCGGGCACGCCACCGCGGCCGGGCTACGACCCGGCCCGGCACACCCTGGCCGAGCGGGAGCAGGTCAAGGTCGCCGAGCTGACCGCGCTAGGCCATGCGGTGAGCCGGGCGACGATCCGCCGCCGCCGCGCCGCCTATGCCGCATCAGGGCTGTGGGGGCTGATCGACCAGCGCTCGGTCAGCCGGGTTTCGCCGACCGGCCGGGTCGATGAGCGGGTAGTGGCCGCCACCCGGCGGGCGTTGGCCGAACAGGTCACGACCTCCACCGGAACCCCGGGGCCGGCTGCGCCGGCGGGTCGAGCAGCTGCTGGCCGAGACCCACGGCACCGGTGTGGTGGCGATGCCGACGGCCTCGACGTTCTACCGGTTGCTGGCCAGACTGGACACCGGCGGGCATTCGTTCGGGGCGGCCACCACCCGCCGGTCGCTGGCCCAGCGTCCGGCCGGCCCGTTCGGCACGGTGGTCGCGCTGCGGCCTGGCCAGCTGGTGCAGATCGACACGACACCGCTAGATGTCATGGCAGTGCTCGATGACGGCGTCACCGGCCGGCTGGAGCTGACCACGCTGCTGGACCTGGCCACCCGGACTCTATGCGCTGCGGTGCTGCGCCCGCACGGGACCAAGGCGGTCGACGCCGCGCTGCTGCTGGCCCGGGCGCTGGTACCGGAACCGATGCGGCCGGGCTGGCCGCAGGCGCTGCGGCTGCGGGCCTCGCGGCTGCCGCACCGGGATCTGGTCTGGGCCGACGAGCGACTGGCCGACGCGGCGGCGAAACCGGTGATCACGCCAGAGACGATCGTCTGCGACCGAGGGGCGGTGTTCCTGTCCGAGACGTTCCTGAGCGCCTGCGCCCGGCTGGGCATCTCGGTACAGCCGGCGCACCCGCACACCCCAACCGACAAGGCGGTGATCGAGCGCACCTTCGCCTCGATCAACACCCTGTTCTGCCAGCACGTGGCCGGCTACACCGGCCGGGACGTCAGTCACCGCGGCGCTGATGTCGAGGCGCGCACCGTCTGGCTGATCGGGGATCTGCAGGATCTGCTGGATGAGTGGGTGATCGCCGGCTGGCAGCGCCGGCCCCACGACGGGCTGCGCCACCCCGAGATAGCCCGCACGGCCCTGTCGCCGAATGAGATGTACGCCGCGCTGGTCGCCTCGGCCGGCTACCTGCCGCTGGCCCTGACGGGCACGGACTACCTGGAACTGCTGCCGGTGGCCTGGCGGCGGATCACCGCCGAAGGCATCCAGCTCGGCTACCTCACCTACGACAGCGACGCGCTCAACCCCTGGCGCGGACAGCCATCCGGCGTGCTGGCCAAGTCCAACCGGTGGGAAGTGCACTACGACCCCTACGACCTGTCCCAGGTCTGGGTCCGCACCCAGGACCACGGCTGGGTCACCGTCTCCTGGGTCCACCACCAGCGCGGCGCGGCGCCGTTCGCGGCCTTCACCCTGCGCCACGTGCGCCGGGTGCTGGCCGAACGAGGCGACGATCAAGGCCAGGCGGCGATCGCCCGCGCGCTGGACGACCTGCTCACCCGCGCCGACCACGGCCCGGTAGCAACCCCGCGGGCCGCGCGGCGGATCACCGCCCGCACCCGAGCCGCGGCCGCGAACCCGCTGCGACCC
>DASUAC010000137.1:0-2794 GCA_035763985.1 Jatrophihabitans sp.
CGGGCGCAGCGACAAGGCGAACAGCTCCTCGGACGGGGCCAGCGCACCGGCCGAGCCGGCGTCGGCGAAGGCGACCGGGCTCGGCCGGCCCGGCTCGACCGCCAGCCCGGCGAACCAGCAGCCGAACAGCACCGGCACGGCCAGCCAGTGCACCGGCACGCTCAGCTGGGCGGTGTCGCCCGGCCCCAGCCCGAGCGAGTCGGTGAGCAGCGAGTAGGTCTTGGCGATCCAGTTGCCCAGTGACTTCGCCGACAGTTCGGCTCGCTCGCCGGTCGCGTCGTCGTAGAAGGTGACCAACGGGGCACCGGGATCCCGGGCCAGCCGGGCGGCGAACAGCGTCTCGGGAGTCTCCTCAGCCACGCTGGCAGAGTTTAGGGACCGGCGGCGGACGGCCTGACGCTGGCCGAGCCGGCCGGGGCGGTGTGCGAGGATCCCCGGCATGCGTGTGTTGGTCACCGGTGGTGCCGGGTTCATCGGCTCGGAGTACGTCCGGCAGCTGCTGTCGGACGGTTTCGCAGCCTTCGCGGGGGCCGAGGTGACGGTCTTCGACAAGCTGACCTATGCCGGCAACCTG
Organism: Jatrophihabitans sp.; assembly: GCA_035763985.1. Classification (GTDB taxonomy): domain Bacteria; phylum Actinomycetota; class Actinomycetes; order Mycobacteriales; family Jatrophihabitantaceae; genus Jatrophihabitans_A. The sequence continues at coordinate 575 of DASUAC010000137.1, forward strand.
GAGAATCTCGCCCCGGTGGCCGGCAGCCCGCGATACCGGTTCTTCCACGGCGACATCTGCAATCCGCTGGATCTGGACGAGGTGATGCCGGGCCACGACGTGGTGCTGAACTTCGCCGCCGAGTCGCACGTGGACCGCTCGATCACCGGCGCGGCTGACTTCGTCCAGACCAACGTCTACGGCGCCCAGCAGGTCTTCGACGCCGCGCTGCGGCACCGGGTGGCCCGGGTGGTGCACATCTCCACCGACGAGGTGTACGGCTCGATCGAGCACGGTTCCTGGACCGAGGACCACCTGCTGGAGCCCAACTCGCCGTACTCGGCGGCCAAGGCCGGCTCGGACCTGATCGCGCGGGCCTACGCCCAGAGCTACGGGCTGGACATCTCGATCACCCGCTGCTCGAACAACTACGGGCCGTACCACTTTCCGGAGAAGGTCATCCCGCTGTTCGTCACCAACCTGCTGGACGGCCGGAAGGTGCCGCTGTACGGCGAGGGGGCCAACGTGCGGGACTGGCTGTTCGTGGCCGACCACTGCCGCGGCATCCAACTGGTGGTCGAGCACGGCCGGCCCGGCGAGTTCTACAACATCGGCGGCGGCCGGGAGCTGTCCAACCGGGAGCTGACCGAGAAGCTGCTCGAGGCCACCGGACGCGACTGGTCCTACGTGCAGCAGATCACCGACCCGCGCGGCGGCGGCCACGATCTGCGGTACTCGGTCGACTACTCCAAGGTGAGCGAGCTGGGCTATGCGCCGCAGGTCACCTTCGAGCAGGGGCTGGCGCTGACGGTCCGCTGGTACGCCGAGAACCGGGACTGGTGGGAACCGCTCAAGCAGCGCGCCGAGGTGGCCCACATCGAGAAGGTCTGAGCGAGTGATCGCTGGGAGACGGCCGAGTGAGGATCGCAGCGAAGCGAGGACCGGAGCGAGGCTCGCGATGAGCGCTCGCGCGAAGAGCCGGAGAATGAGATGCGCTGGCTGATCACCGGAGCGCACGGCCAGCTGGGCAGTGACCTGTGCCGGCTGCTCGCCGGGCTGCCGGACACCGAGGTGCGCGCCTGCGGCTCGGCCGAGCTGGACGTCACCGACCGGTCGGCGATCGGCGCCCAGCTGGCCGATTTCGGCCCGGACGTCATCGTCAACGCCGCCGCCTACACCGCGGTGGACGCCGCCGAGTCGGACTACGAGCGGGCGTACGCGGTGAACGCGGTGGGCCCGGCGTTGCTGGCCGCGGAGTCGGCCCGTACCGGCGCCCGGCTGGTGCACATCTCCACCGACTACGTGTTCGACGGCACCGCGGTGACCCCGTACCCTCCGGGCGCCCCGACCAATCCGCAGTCGGCGTACGGCCGGACCAAGCTGGCCGGTGAGCAGGCGGTGCGCGAGCTGGCTCCGGACACCGGCTACGTGGTGCGTACCAGCTGGCTGTACGGCGCGGCCGGGCCGAACTTCGTCAAGACCATGGCCCGGCTGGAGGCCGGCAGGCAGACGGTGTCCGTGGTCGCCGACCAGGTCGGCTCACCGACCTGGTCGGCCGATCTGGCCGGCCGGCTGGTCGACCTGGTGGGCTCCGGGCTGCCGGCCGGCATCTACCACTGCCGGGGGGCCGGCAGCACCAGCTGGCACGGCTTCGCCCGGGCGGTGTTCTGCGAGCTCGGCACGGATCCGAACCGGGTGCTGCCGATCACCACCGAGGAGTACCCGCTCCCGGCGCCACGTCCGGCCTATTCCGTGCTCTCCGACGCCGAATGGCTGGCCGCCGGCCTGCCGCCGATGCTGGACTGGCGGGTCGCGCTGGCCGAGGCGCTGGCCGCCGACCGAGCCGCCTACCTGCCGTAGCCGTTCTGCCCGCTCTGTCCGGCTGAGCCGGCCCTGGTGGGCTGCAGCACTCGGCCGCGCACGCTCAACCGGCAGGGTCCCGGGCCGAATAGGGTATTACGACGCTGGTCCTGATCTTGCGGCTGTGCTGGCATTGGGGTGTCGAGTCCGGTCGGCCACGTCGAGGGTCCGACGAACGTAAGGTCTGCGCATGAGTTCTTCCCGTCCCGGTATTTCGGCGCGTCTGCGGGCGGTGTTGGCCGCCGGTGCGGTCGCCGCCGCCTCGCTCGCCGGGCTGGCCGCCACCGCCGCGCCGGCCGCGGCCTGGGCCAGCGCCGATGTCGACTTCACCGGCCACGGCTACGGGCACGGCCGGGGGATGGGCCAGTGGGGGGCGTTCGG
>DASUAC010000138.1:0-2592 GCA_035763985.1 Jatrophihabitans sp.
CATGGTGGTGCTCGGCGCGGCCAACCTCTCCGAGTGGGCGAACTTCCGCTCCACCGCGTCCACCAGCGGCTGGAGCGCGGTCGGCGGCCAGACCCGCAACCCGCACGACACCGGCCGCAACCCGTCCGGGTCGTCGTCCGGCTCGGCGGCCGCGGTGGCGGCCGGGCTGGCTCCGCTGAGCGTCGGCACCGAGACCGACGGCTCGATCGTCTCGCCGGCCGGCGTGTGCGGGGTGGTCGGGTTCAAGCCGACGGTGGGCAGCATCCCGGCGGCCGGCATCGTGCCGATCAGCCCGCAGCAGGACGTGGCCGGCCCGATGGCCCGTACGGTGGCCGACGCCGCCGCGCTGTACCGGGTGCTGGCCGGGCTGACCGCTCCGCTGCCCGAGCTGCCGTTGGCCGGGGTGCGGGTGGCCAGCTGGCAGCAGCGGGAGCTGCCCGCGCCGGTGGCCGAGCTGCAGGCCCGGGTCGAGCAGCTGCTGGCCGCGGCCGGCGCCAGCATCGTCCCGACCGAGCCGGAGCCGGCGCAGGAGCCGTCCGGGCCGTTCGCCGACGCCGAGTTCGAGGCGCTGGTCGCCGAGTTCGCGGTGGCGCTGCCGGCCTACCTGGCCGGCCGGCCGGGTGAGCACCCGCGCAGCTGGCCCGAGCTGCTGGCCTTCAACCGGGCCGACGAGATCGAGCTGTCGCTGTTCTCGGACGAGATCTTCGGCCGGTGCGCCGAGATCGACCTGGCCGACCCGCGCCACCTGCAGGCACGACAGGCCTGCAACGCCGACGCGACCCGGTCGCTGGCGGCGGTGCTGACCGACTGCGCGTTCGCGATCGCACCGACCAACTCACCGGCCTGGCCGATCGACTACGGCGTGGCCGAGCACAACATGGTGCTCACCTCCTCGCTGTGTGCGATCACCGGCGCGCCGTCGATCACGCTGCCGGCCGGCGCGGTCGACGGGCTGCCGCTCGGCATCAGCCTGCTCGGCCGGCGGGGCAGCGACCTCGAACTGCTCGGCTACGCCGCCGCGCTGGAGCGGTTGCTGCCGCCGCCGAGCTTCCCGACGCTGTAGAGGAGGGTTTTGCCTCGATGACCGAGACCACGGTGGGCATCGACCTGGCCGGCAGCGCCAAGCGGACCGCGACCTGCCGGGTCGAGTGGGTCCCGGGCGGGCTGTCGGTCGAGTTCTCCGACGACTGCGACGACCGGGCGCTGGCGCAGCTGCTGGTCGACAGCGCGCAGGCTGGCCACCGGGTGGGCATCGACTGCCCGCTGGGCTGGCCGATCGACTTCGTCTCGACCGTGGTCGCGCACAGCGCACACGCCCCGCTGCCGCCGCCGGCCGAGCTGGTCCGCCGATCCGACCACAAGGCGCTGAACCCGCTGCTGTACCGGATGACCGACGAGGTGATCTGGAACGAGACCAAGTCCCGGCCGCCGCTGTCGGTGTCGGCGAACCTGCTCGGCGTGGTCGCGCTGCGGTGTGCCCGGCTGCTGGGCGACGTGGAGCGGGAGCACCGGCTGCAGCTGGATCGCAGCGGGTTGACCGGGCCGATCGCGGAGGTCTATCCGGCGGCCACCCTGCGCCGCTGGCGGCTGAGCGGGCTGGCCAGCTACAAGCGGCCGGAGGCCAAACAGGCCCGGCAGTCCATCGTCGAGCTGCTGGAGAAGGCGCTCGGCCTGGAACTGCCCGACGCCGCGGTCGACGAGTGCGTACTCAGCCACGATTCCCTGGACGCCATGATCGCGGCGTTCGCCGCCCGGGCCGCCGCGCTCGGCAGGACCATCCGGCCGGCCGAGGGCACCGAGACCGAACGGGCCCTGATCGAGGGCTGGATCCATCTGCCGACCTGCGAGCCGCACGAGCTGCTGGCCTGAGCTGGCTAGACGTTGAGCGCGGCGTAGCCCGGCTTGATCTGGGAGTTGATGATGGTCAGCCGGTCGTCGAACGGGATGAACGCGCTCTTCATCGCGTTGATGGTCAGCCACTGCAGGTCCGACCAGGTGTAGTCGAACGCCTCGGCCAGCAGGGTCATCTCCCGGGTCATGTCGGTGCCGCTCATCAGCCGGTTGTCGGTGTTGACGGTGACCCGGAAGTGCAGCCGGCGCAACAGCCCGATCGGGTGCTCGGCGATGGACGGTGCGGCGCCGGTCTGCACGTTCGAGGACGGGCACATCTCCAGCGGGATCCGCTTGTCCCGGACGTACTGGGCCAGCCGGCCGAGCTCGGCATTGGCCACCTGCTCCTCCAGGCTGTCACCGCTCACCCGGACGTCGTCGATGATCCGCACGCCGTGCCCGAGCCGGTCAGCGCCGCACCACTGGATGGCCTCCCAGATGGACGGCAGCCCGAACGCCTCGCCTGCGTGGATGGTGAAGTGATAGTTCTCCCGGCGCAGGTACTCGAACGCGTCCAGGTGCCGGGTGGGCGGGAAGCCGGCCTCCGCGCCGGCGATGTCGAAGCCGACCACGCCGCGGTCCCGATAGGCCACCGCCAGCTCGGCGATCTCCCGGGACCGGGCCGCGTGCCGCATGGCGGTCAGGAGCGTGCCGATCCGGATCTGGTATCCCTCGGCGCGGGCGTCGACCGTGCCGGCCGCG
>DASUAC010000139.1:0-20895 GCA_035763985.1 Jatrophihabitans sp.
ACCTCCTCCAGCTGGGCAGCCGTACACCGGATGCAACGGCCGGTTACTCAGCAGATGCCGCGGCGCGTGGCAGATGTTGCAGCCCATACGGTGCAACTGCGGCAGCGCGGGCGGGTGGTGTGGCTCGCGATCGGCCGCCGCGGGTCCTCAGTCGGCTGCGGCCGGCCGCGGGACCTCAGGCGGCTGCGGCCGGCCGCGGGTCCTCAGTCGGCTGCGGCCGGTCGCGGGTCCTCAGGCGGCGCGCCGGTCCCGCCGACCGGGCCGGACATCCAGCCCGCGAGCGCGCAGCTCCGACTCCACCCGGTAGATCTCGGCCAACGGAGTCTCCCACTGCCCGGATTGCTGCGGCGGCCGGACCTCAAGCTGTCGGCAGGCGGTGCACAACACCTCGACGTAGGCCCGCCGCAGCGCGGCCATCCGCATGCCCTTGCCGGCGGTGCCCGGGTGGTTCTCCCGCAGCTCGAGCTGCTGCCGGAGTCGGCGCAGGTCGGCGGCCACCCGCTCGATCGAGTGCGAGGTCAGCCCGGCCGGATGGCGCTGGGCGGCGATCTGCTCCCACTGATCGTGGACGACTCGACAGACGCCCGGGACCAGGAACGGCAAGCAGAGCAGCAACAGCAGGGCCAGTGCCAACAGCACGTCGTTCAGTGTGCGCGCCGGTCCCGGACGTCCTCAAGGAGGATGCAGAGCCGCAACCCAATCGAGAGCCGGCCGGCGGGGGCCGTCCCAGCCGGTCCTTGCCAATGCCGTCCTTGCCAATGCCGTCCTTGCGGCTGCCGTGCGTTTGCGGCTGCCGTGCGTTGCGGCTGCCGTGCGTTGCCGGTCAGCGGCCGGTCACGATGAGCTCGGCCTTCTGGAACTCCTTCACCGAGGAATAGCCACACTTGCCCATGACCCTGCGCACCGCCCCGAACAGGTTGCGCTCGCCGCTGGCGTCGGCGGTCGGGCCGACCAGCAGCTCGGCCAGCGAGGGCCGTTCCGAGCCGTCGAATCCCAGGTCGACCAGGGCCGAGCGTGGGATGCTCGGATGCGACGCGGTCGGATCCCAGTACCGGCCGCCGCCCGGTGCCTCGGCCGCGGCGGCCAGCGGCTCGCCGAGCATCACCGCGTCCGCGCCGCAGACCAGCGCCTTGGCGATGTCACCACCGGTGCTCATGTCGCCGTAGGCGATGAGGTGCACGTACCGGCCACCGGTCTCGTCCAGATACGCCCGGCGGGCGGCGGCCGCGTCCGCGATCGCGGTCGCCATCGGCACGTCGATGCCGAGTGCGCTGTGCGTGGTGGAACCGGAATGCGCGCCGTACCCGACGATCACACCGGCCGCTCCGGTGCGCATCAGGTGCAGCGCGGTCTGGTAGTTCGACACTCCGCCGACCACCACCGGTACGTCCAGGTCGGCGATGAAGGTCTTGAGGTTGAGGGCCTCGTCCGGGCCTGGCCCGGACGCGACGTGCTCCGCCGAGATGACCGTGCCCTGGATCACCAGCAGATCCACCGTCTTCGCCGCCGCCGGCGCCAGCGTCACCGTGTGCTGTGGTGAGAGCCGGACCGCGACCCGGACACCCGCATCGTGCAACTCGGCAATCCGGCGGCCCAGCAGTTCCGCCGACACCGGCCGGGCGTAGATCTGCTGCAATGTCTCGGTGCTGCAGCCGGCCGGGTCGGTGATCCGGGCCAGCGCCTCGGCCGGATCCTCGTACCGGGTCCACAGTCCCTCGCCGTTGAGGACTGCCAGGCCACCCAGCTGCTCGATCTCCAGGGCGGTGGCTGGGGAGACCACGGCGTCGGATGGCGCGGCCATCAGCGGCAGCTCGAAGGTGTGCGCGTCGATCTGCCAGCTGGTCGAGACGACGGCCGAGCCCCGGGTACGCCGGGTGGGCACCAGGGCGACGTCATCGAGGTGGTAGCCGCGTCGCGCCTCGCGGCCGAGTCCGATCTCCACGGTTTCGGGCATGCTGCTGAGTCTGCCTCATCCGTGTGACAGTCAGCGTGCGACGGCAGAGCGGCGAGCCGGACTTGGCAGAATTGCCGGCATGCGAGGAAGGCTGCATCACATCGTCCTGGACTGCGCCGACGCCGACGAGCTGGCCGGCTTCTACTCCGCGCTGCTCGGCCAGCCGATCACCTACCGCTCGGCCGACTGGGTGGTGGTGGCCGAGAACGACCACACGTCCGGGCTCGCGTTCCAGCCGGTGGCCCATTACATCCCGCCGATGTGGCCGGAAGGGGTGCCCGGCCAGCAACTGCACCTGGACGTCATGGTCAACGATGTGGACGCCGCCGACGAGTGGGTCATCGCGCTCGGCGCCCGCCGGTTGCCGAGCGATGACGCAGCGTCGCACGTCTACGCGGATCCGGCCGGGCATCCGTTCTGCCTGATCCCGAAGCCGGACTGGGCACCGGACCTCGAGGGCTGATGTTCCGCATCGCGTTCCTGGAGCCGAGGATCGCGCCGAACGCCGGAAACGCGATCCGGATGGTGGCCGGCACCGGCTTCGAACTGCACCTGATCGGCCCACTGGGCTTCGATCTGTCCGACGCCAAGCTGCGCCGGGCCGGCCTGGACTATCACGACCTGGCCTCGGTCACCGTGCACGTGGACCTGGCCGCGGCCTGGCAGGCGCTGTTGCCCGCCAGGGTGTTCGCCTTCACCGCGCAGGCCGAACTCAGCTATGCCGAGGTCGCCTACCAACCCGGCGACGTGCTGCTGTTCGGCACCGAGCCGACCGGGCTGCCGGCCGAGGTGCTGACCGATCCGCGCATCACCGCGCGGGTGCGGATACCGATGCTGGCCGGCCGGCGGTCGATGAACCTGTCCAACGCGGCTGCGGTGGCCGCCTACGAGGCGTGGCGGCAGCACGGTTTCGCAGGCAGCCGACCGGGCGGGCCGCCGCGTCCGGCATGATTTGCTCATGACCACACCATCCGTCGCCCCCTATGGAAGCTGGCGTTCGCCGATCACGGCTGCGGACCTGGCCGCGTCCGGGCATCCGGTCAGCGCCGGCGTGTTCGTCGGGGACCAGATCTGGTGGATGGAGGGCCGGCCGGACCAGCGGGGCCGGCAGTCGGTCCGCCGGTTGGCCGCCGATGGCACGCCGGTCGACGTGCTGCTCGAACCCTGGAACGCCCGTACCCGGGTGCACGAGTACGGCGGCGGCTCCTGGCTGGCGCTGGCCGACGGAACCCTGATCTTCACCGAGTTCGCCGACCAGCGGCTGTACCGGCTGGCACCCGGCGCGGCCGAGCCGGCCCCGCTCACCCCGCAACGGCAGTGGCGGTACGCCGAGCCGCAGCTTTCCCCGGACGGTGCCGAGATCTGGTGCGTGCGCGAGGCGCATGCCGAGGACGGCACGATCACCCGGGACCTGTGCGCGGTGCCGCTGGACGGCTCGGCGGCGGACGACGCGTCGGCGATCCGGTCCATCCTCGGCGGTACGAACTTCCTCGCCCAGGCCCGGGTGTCCCCGGACGGCAACCGGATCGCGTGGATCGCCTGGAACCACCCGCAGATGCCGTGGGACGGCACCGAGCTCCGGGTCGGCACGCTCGGCCCGGACGGCACCGTGACGGATTGGCAGCGGTTGCTCGGGTCCGGCACCGAGTCGGTGCTGCAGCCGGAATGGGCCGACGATACAAGCCTGTTCGCGATCACCGACCGGAGCGGCTGGTGGAACCTGTGCCGGGTGCCGCTGGACGGTGAGCCGACCGTCATCTGCGCGCAGGACGCCGACTTCGGCGGTCCCATGTGGATGCTCGGCAGCCGCTGGTACCGCCTGCTCGAGGACGGCAGGGTGCTTGCGGTACGGACGCTGGGCAGCAGCCGGGTCGGCATCATCGACCCCAAGGACGGTTCGTTCAGCGACCTCGAGCTGCCCGACGTCGCCATGGCCGCGCTGGGTGGGGTGGCCGGCGACCGGGTGCTGCTGACCTGCTCCGGCGCACGCCGGCCGTTGGGTCTGCGCGAACTGCGGCTGTCCACCGGTGAGCTGACCGATGTGCGGTTGGCGGTGGATTCGGTGCCCGATGAACGGTATCTGCCGGCTCCGGAACTGCGCACCTTCACCGGCGAGGACGGCCGGGACGTGCACGCGGTCGTGTATCGGCCGGCCAATCCGGATTACACCGCGCCGGCGGGTGAACTGCCGCCGTACCTGGTCACCGTGCACGGCGGCCCGACCTCCCACGTGCTGCCGGTGCTCAATCTGGACGCGGCCTACTTCACCAGCCGGGGCATCGGGGTGGTCGACGTCAACTACGGCGGCTCCACCGGGTACGGCCGCGAATACCGTGATCGGCTCAAGGGGCAATGGGGAGTGGTGGACGTCGAGGACACCGCGGCCGCCGTCCACGGCCTGGTGGCGGCGGGGCTCGCCGACCCGGCGCGGATCGCCATTTCCGGCGGTTCCGCGGGTGGCTTCACGGTGCTGGCGGCGCTGACCGGCACCGAGGTGTTCGGCTGCGGCAGTTCCTACTTCGGCGTGGCCGACCTGATGAAGCTGGTCGAACACACCCACGACTTCGAGTCGCAGTACCTGTTCGGCCTGGTCGGACCGCTGCCGGAGGCAACCGAGCTGTACCGCACCCGCTCGCCGCTGAGCAATGTGGCTGGGCTGTCCTGTCCGGTGTTGCTGCTGCAGGGCCTGCAGGATCCGGTGGTGCCGCCGGAGCAGGCCGAGTTGTTCCGGGACGCAATGGTGGCGAAGGGTATCCCGCATGCCTACCTGACCTTTGCCGATGAGTCGCACGGCTTCCGGCAGGCACAGAGCCAGATACGCTCCCGGGAGGCTGAACTGTCCTTCTACGGCCAGGTGTTCGGCTTCACCCCGCCGGACGTACCGGTGCTCGAACTCTGGCGGCCCTCGTCCTAGCGACTGGTGACCTCGTCCTAGCGACTGGCGTGCCGGCGTAGCTGCGGCCTTGGCCGGCGTAGCTGCGGCCTTGGCCGGCGGCCGGGTACCAGATCACGAAGCCTGCGGATGCCCGGTTGCCTTCGCGGCATGATCGGACATCGCCTGGATCCAGTCGCGATATTTCCAACCTTTGTTCTCTACCATTGCCGCTGCGCCGAAATCTTGCAGAAGGAGCGCTCTTAATTCCGCCTCCGTGGGCTCGGAGGCCAGCAGTTCTGAGGCTTCTCTGCAGAAGGCAGCCGCTGATCCCTCCGGCTCGCCGCGGATGAAATCGTCCAGCGCGGCCCACTCGTCCGGATAGTCCTCACGCCAGTCCTGATGCATATAGCCCCCGAAGAAGTAATCCAGCATCGGATACTGACTCATGGCGTCGGGTACGCCGTCTTGATGTAGTAGCCGAGCATCGTGTCTTCCTTTCTCAAGACCACGCGCAGCTTGGATGTACCGACCATGGTGCCATCCCTGGCAATGGAGCGCCCAACTTCAGTACCTATGTCAATCTCGAATCGGAGCACCTGCATCGGTTGGCGAAGCCATGCCCGGATTGCCTGCCGATTGTTGTCTAATCCAGCCGCGATGGCGGCTTCGGCCACCTGACGATCGTGGAAGCTGGACGACCATTCGAGTTCAGGTTCGGTGCGGAAGCGGTCAACGAGTTCGGCACGCGTCTTGCCGAGGTGTTTGAGGATGGTGTGGCCGCGGTAGGTCGCACTGCCTTCGTGGGCCTTGAGACCACCCGGCACCACCGGACTGGATCGCAACCGAACCGGCAACCGCTCGATCGCCGCATCCGCCTCCGCGACCGACTCCCAGTCGCGCACCACCACCCGTCCGGCCCGTATCCAACGGCCGGCCGGCACCGCTCCCAGCGCATCCATCCCCAGCGCGCCCCAACCCACGGACTCACCCCGAGCCCGGCGCGCCCCGTCCACCACCACCTGACATATCGCCACCACCGCCACCGCGGCCCACACCGCTCCGGCCAGCGGCGGACACACCAACGCGCACACTAACCCGGCAATCACCAGGCCCTGGCCGACGTCCGACAGCACCCGCGACAAACCCGCCAACGACACCGACGGGGCCACCACCCGCGACACGTCATCGGCCAGCGCCGACCACCAATGACGATGGCCGACGCCGGCACCGGTCGCTCGCAGACCGGCCACACACCGGCTCCGCGCCGCATCCCACTCCCGCCACCACCGGTCGAAGTCCGCGGCGGCCACCGCATCGTCGCGCTGAGCTTCCAGCCGGCGATGTGCCCCGGTGAGTCGCGGGCCCAGCAGCTCCAACTCCCGCGCGTAGCCGGCCAGCGTCGCGGCATATCCCTCGAACCGCTCCACGACCCCGGCAACCTGTGCGGACTGCCCCGCCATCGCCTCGGCACATGCCAGCTCCGCCGTTCCGGCCCAGCCGGTGTGCGTCCCCAACGGACCGGTCAGTACCCCGCGCAACCAGCCGAGCTCGGCGGCGATGCCACCGGCCCACCCGGCCAAAGGCCACACCACGCCGGCGTCCAGCATCGGCAGCGACCGCTGCGACAACGCGTTCATGCGCGGAGACGTTAGACGCAACCGGCACCGGTCCAGCGAACTTATCCACAGCCGGTACACCCGGATCAGTTGTCCACAAGCAGGAACCGGCTCCGTCTGCCCGTTCCGATACGCTCGTGGACGTGACTGTCTCCGGCGCAGCGACCGCGCATCAGCCGCTCACCGTCATCGTGCTGGCGGCCGGCGAGGGCACCCGGATGAAGTCGCCGACCCGGCCGAAGGTGCTGCACGGTTTCGCCGGCCGTACCCTGCTCGGGCACGTGCTGGCCGCTACCGAGCCGCTTGCCCCCGACGTCACGGCGGTGGTCATCGGGCATCGTGCGGACCAGGTGGAGGAGCACCTGCGCCAGATCGCGCCGGATGTGGTCCCGGTCCTGCAGGCCGAGCAGAACGGCACCGGGCATGCGGTCCGCACGGCATTGCAGGAACTGGAACGGCGATCCGGCCGCCGGATCGCCGGCACGGTGATGGTGATTCCCGGCGACGCCCCACTGCTGGCACCGGGAACGCTGGCCGAGCTGCTCGCCGGCCATGCCGCGACCGGAGCCTCGGCCACCATGTTGACCAGCGTGCTGGCCGATCCGACCGGCTACGGACGGGTGATCCGCAGCGACGAACACCCCGACCGGGTCAGCCGGGTGGTCGAGCACCGGGACGCCGCGCCGGCCGAATTGCTGATCAACGAGGTGTCCGCGCTGGTGTACGCCTTCGACGCCGAACCCTTGCGGGATGCGGTCGGCCGGCTGTCCACCGACAATGCCCAGCAAGAGGAGTATCTGCCGGAGGTGATCAGCATCCTGGTCGCCGAGGGGAAACACGTGCTGGCCCGGCAGGCGCCCGCCCTGGAGACCGCCGGCGTCAACGACCGGGTCCAGCTCGCCGCCGCGCACCGCAGCTACAACGCCCGGCTGCTGGAGCAGCACATGCGAGCGGGCGTCACCATCGTCGACCCGGCCACCACCTGGCTGGATGCCGGCGTGCTGATCGAACCGGACGCGACGCTGCAGCCGCACGTCCAACTGCACGGCGCCACCCGGATCGCGGGTGGCGCCGTGATCGGACCGGACAGCACCTTGACCGACACCGAGGTCGGCGAGGGCAGCGTGCTGCACCGTACCGTCGCCAACCAGGCCCGGATCGGCGCCGGGGTGACCGTGGGCCCGTACGCCTACCTGCGCCCGGGCACAGTGCTGGCCGACGGCGCGCACATCGGCACCTACGTGGAGGTGAAGGCGTCCGAGATCGGCGCCGGGACGAAGGTGCCGCACCTGAGCTACGTGGGTGATGCGAGCATCGGCGAGCACACCAACATCGGCGCCGCCACCGTGTTCGTCAACTACGACGGGGTGCACAAGCACCGTTCCACGGTCGGTAGCCATGCCCGGACCGGCGCGGACAACATGTTCATAGCGCCGGTCAGCATCGGTGACGGCGCTTACACCGCGGCCGGCTCGGTGATCTCCAGTGACGTGCCACCCGGCGCACTGGGGGTGGGACGCGCCCGGCAGCGAAACGTGGCAGGCTGGGTGTTGCGGCGCCGGGCGGGAACGGCCGCCGCGAAGGCCGCTGAGCAGGCCCAGGCGACTGGCCAGCTCCCGGAGGCTGAACCTGACCCAGGCGAAGCCGGCGGACCGGACCGGCCGGCAGCGCAGACCGAAACCGAGGAACGCGGGAGCATTCAGCCATGAGCACTCTGGAACTCGCCGGCCGCAAGAGCATGACCTTGTTCTCCGGCCGGGCGTTCCCCGCGCTGGCCGATGAGATCGCACAGCACCTCGGCACCACGGTGACCCCGATGGCCGCCTACGACTTCGCCAACGGCGAGATCTTCGTACGGCCCGAGGAGTCGGTGCGCGGCTCGGACGCGTTCGTCATCCAGTCGCACACGGTGCCCATCAACCACTGGGTGATGGAGACACTCATCCTGGTGGACGCGCTCAAGCGGGCCTCGGCCAAGCGGATCACCGTGGTCGCGCCGTTCTATCCCTATGCCCGTCAGGACAAGAAGCACCGTGGCCGGGAACCGATCTCGGCCCGGCTGATCGCCGATCTGCTCAAGACCGCCGGGGCCGACCGGATCATGTCGATCGACCTGCACACCGCGCAGATCCAGGGCTTCTTCGACGGCCCGGTCGACCACCTGTTCGCACTGCCACTGCTTGCCGACTACGTGGCCAAGTCCTACCCGTCGGTGGATCTCAGCGTGGTTTCGCCCGACACCGGCCGGGTGCGGGCCGCCGAGCAGTGGGCAGACCGGCTCGGCGGCGCGCCGATCGCCTTCATCCACAAGACCCGGGATCCGAGCATGCCCAACCAGGTCGTCGCCAACCGGGTGGTCGGTGAGGTCGCCGGCCGCACCTGCGTCCTGGCCGACGACATGATCGACACCGGCAGCAGCATCGTCAAGGCGGCCGAACTGCTCTATGACGCCGGTGCGGCCGACGTGATCATCGCCGCCACCCACGGCATCTTCTCCGAGCCAGCCGCCGACCGGTTGAAGAACAGCCGGGTTCGCGAGGTGATCATCACCAACACCTTGCCGATCCGCCCCGAGCAGCAGTTCGACAAACTCACCGTCATCTCGATCGCGCCGATGATCGCCCGCGCCATCAAGGAGGTCTTCGAGGACGGCTCGGTCACCAGTCTCTTCGACGGCCGCAGCTGAACCGGTTCTCCGCAGGCACGGAGGCTCGGCAACTCGATCCGGAGGCAGCGCGGCGGCTCAGCGCGGCAGCGGCTCAGTCCGGCACCAGGAAGACTCAGTCCGGCAGCTCGGCGGCTATCCGGGCGAAGGCCCGCACGTCGAGGGTCTCGCCCCGTGCGGTGGCAGCCACCCCGGCCCGGCCCAGCGCGGCCTCGGCCGCCGCGGCCGAGCCGAACAGCCCGGCGAGTGCGGACCGTAGCATCTTCCGGCGTTGGGCGAATGCCGCGTCGATCACGGCGAAAACTCGATCGCGGTCGACCTCGGCAGGCGGCGGTTCGCGACGGAACCGGACCAGCCCGGATTCCACATTCGGCACCGGCCAGAACACCGCTCGGCTCACCACGCCGACCCGCCGGGCCGGACCGTACCAGGCCAGCTTCGCGCTCGGCACGCCGTAGACCCGGGAGCCGGGCGCGGCCGCCAGCCGGTCGGCAACCTCCAGCTGCACCAGCACCAGCCCGTGCCGGATCGACTCGAAAACGGCCAGCAGGGTCAACAACACCGGCACGGCGACGTTGTACGGCAGGTTCGCCACCACCGCGGTCGGCGGCGGCCCCGGCAGTTCGCGGATCGACAACGCATCCGCGTGCAGCACGGTGAGCCGGTCGGCGACCTCCGGCGCCTGCTGCCGGACGGTGACCGGCAGCTCGGCGGCCAGCCGCGGATCGATCTCCACCGCCGTCACCACGGCTCCGGCCGCCAGCAGACCCAACGTCAGCGAGCCGAGGCCGGGGCCGACCTCCAACACCGATTCCCCTGCGCTCACCTGGGCATCGCGGACGATCCGGCGGATGGTGTTGGGGTCGTGCACGAAGTTCTGCCCGAGCGTCTTGGTCGGCCGGATACCCAACCGACCGGCGAGACCGCGTACCTCGGCGGGACCGAGCAGGGCACTCATCGGACGCAACTCATCGGACGCTCATCGAACGCAACTGCTCGCAGCTCATCGGGCGCAGCCGGATCCGTCGTACGGCACGCCGACCTCCCCGCGAGCTACCCAGAACCAACCGGACGGCTCGATCGCCGGTGCCGCCGGGTCATCCGCACCGTAGCCTAGCCACGCCAAGCAAGCAGGTGACCGAGTGGTCCGTCGAGATCCACCCGGTCAACCGACCCACCCCGGCTGACAGGTCCACCCGGTCAACCGGGATCCGCCCGGCCTAACCGATCAGGTCGGCCTAGTACCAGTTGTAGGCCTGGGAATGCGCCCACGCGCTGCACGGCGTGCCGTACACGCCGGCGATGTAGTTGAGCCCCCAGCTGATCTGGGTGGCGGCGTTGTGCTGCCAGTCCGGCCCGGCCGAGGCCATCTTGTCGCCGGGTAGCGCCTGCGGGATGCCGTACGCACCGGACGGGTTGGCCGCGTCGGTACGCCAGCCGCTCTCCTTGTTCCACAGGCTGAGCAGGCAGGAGAACTCGCCGCTGCCCCAGCCCCGGTCCGACACCATGCCGGCGGCGATCTGCTGGGCCTCGCTCGGCGACACCGAGGTGGCCTGCTTGGTGCCGACCAGGTGCCGCTCGGGCACCATCGGGCTGACGGTCACCGACCGGCTCCGGATCTTGCCGGCCAGCCTGCCGTCGACATAGATCAGCTGGAAGGTAACCCGGTTCACGCCGTTGCGGCCCCGCTGCACCACGGTGTCGCTGCCTACGTAGCTGTTCGGGTCGTTCTGCCGCACCACCTGGTACGGCACGCTGACCCGCTCCACGGTGCTGCGGTAGACCACCCGCTGGATGGTGATCACCTCGTTGTCGCGGACCGCGCTGCCACGCGGCACCGAGAGCCGGTCATGCGGTCCCAGTGCGATGCCGCTGTCGATGATCGCCTGCAGCACGGTGGGTCCGGCGGTGGTGACCGCGACGCTCTGGCCGTCCACCTTGAGCAGCACCAACTTCGGCGCGCCGATCGCGATGTCGGTGACGCCGTCGCCGAGCCGCTTGGACCGGGAGACCGACACCAGGTCGGCCGAGCCGTAGCCCAACTGGGCCAGTGCCTCGCTCACCGAGTTGGCAGTGACCCAGACGTCGCGGCTGACGCCGTCGACGGTCAGGTGCAGCAGATGGCCGTGCGTGATGACGATCTGGCCACCGTTCGAGATCGGTGAACTCGGGTCCGGCGCCACCAGATCGTGCGCGCCGACCGTGACATGTGCCGCGGCCAGCACGCCGCGCACGGTGCCGGCGGTGGTGTGCACCCGCTGCTGCCGTCCGTCGACGGTCAGCGACACCGACTTGTCGGACCGCACCCAGGCAGCGGTACCCGCCAACAGTCCGGCGAGCACCAGCCCGTACAGGCCCAGCTTGATTCCCCGTTGCAAAACTAAGAACTCCCTGACGCTCTCAAGCGGACGCACCGGGAGCAGGACTCACCCCGGTGCGCTCGCGCTGTCCGACCGGCGGACCGGTCGTGCTTACGATCTTGATCGTTCCCGTTGGCCAACGACCAGCGGGCCCGTGGGTTCCGGCAATCGGATGCGTGGTTCAGCACCCTGCGGAACGGTGTTACAGGCGCTGGCCGCAGACCGGCCACGGGCTGGAGCCCCGTGCCGCGTACAGCCGGTTGGCCACTGCGATCTGCTGTTCCCGGCTGGCCAGGTCGGCCCGCGGGGCGTACGCGCCGCCGCCGTTGGACAACCAGGTGCCGTAGTCGAACTGCAGGCCGCCGTAGAAGCCGTTGCCGGTGTTGATGTGCCAGTTGCCCCCGGACTCGCACTGGGCAACCGCATCCCAGTTAAGCCCGCTGGTATTGGGCGGCGGGTTGGAACCGCCGGAGCCGGAGCCGGACCCGGAGCCGGAACTCGAGCCCGAACTCGACTGGGTCGGCTGTGGCTTGCTGCCGGCCTTCACCACCTGGTCAACGGGCTGGCTGAGCAGGCGGGACGCGACCGGGATCTTGCCGGCCAGGTGGCCGTCGACGTACACCAGCTGGTAGGTGATCCGCTTGGCGCCGGGCTTACCCGAGGTGACCACGGTGCTGGTGCCGACGTAGGAGCTGGCGTCCGACTGGGTGACCGTCGCGAACGGCACGGCCACCGTCACCGCGGTGGTGGCGTACTTGAGGCGCGAGATCCGGATGACCTGGTTATCGCGCAGCTTGCTGGTCGCCGGCACCGAGATCCGGTCGTGCGGGCCCAGGAAGATCATCGAGGCGCTGATCGCGTCCCGCACGGTCGGCCCGGCGCTGTGCACCACCATCCGCTTGCCGTCCAGCAGGAAGGTGATCTGCTTCGGCGAAGCGATGGACAGGTTGGTGACGCCACGGTCCAGCCGCATCGATCGGGATACCGAGACCAGGCTGGCCGAGTTGTAGCCGAGTTGGCTGAGCGCCTCGCTCACCGACTCGGCGTTCACCCAGACGTCCCGGCTGACGCCGTCGACGGTCAGATGCAGCAGGTGGCCGCGACGGACCACGATGGTGCCGTGGTCGGCGATCGCCGAGTTCAGGTCCGGAGCCACGATGTCGTGGGAACCGACCTGCACCCCGGCGGCGGACAACGCCCCGGAAACCTTGCTGGCAGTGGTGTGGACCTGCTGATCGTGGCCGTCGATCCGCAGAGCGATGGTCTTCGACCCAGGGCTGTGCGCCCACGCTGCCGATCCCCCGATTACCCCTGCGATCACCAAGCCGTACAGGCCGGCCTTCACGCTGCGACGCAAAAATAAACCCCTCAATGTTCGCGGCAATCAGCGAGCCGCACTGGTGATGTCGTTTCAATCGGTCACAGCACCGTAACTGCCTTGCACCGGAGACGCCAAACATGATCTTGAAATTTTTTGCGCAAACCTGGACTTTATACCCCGAAAACCTGGGCTCCGGTCATCGAAATTGTGTCGCAGACCACGGATTCCGTCCGGTTTTTCAGTTGCGCAAGTGTTCGCACTGTGTATGGAACCAGATACGGAGCGTTCGGACGGCCACGAAATGGGTGGGGGGTCAGGAATGGCGCATCGGTCTCCACCAGCAGCCGGTCCAGCGGGGTCACCTCGGCCGCCGCCCGCAGCGCCGGCGCGTTCTTGAAGGTCAGCACCCCGGAGAACGACAGCAGGTAACCCCGCCGGACGCATTCGGCCGCCAGCTCGGCGTCGCCGGAGAACGAATGGAAGATCACCCCGGCCGACGGCGCGCCCGCCTCGGCCAGCACCCGGAGCACGTCGGCGTGCGCGTCCCGGTCGTGCACCACCAGCGGCTTGCCGACCCGCTCGGCCAGCTCGATGTGCCGCCGGAAATGCTCCTGCTGCTGGGCCGGCGTGGTGCGCTTCCAGTAGTAGTCGAGCCCCGTCTCGCCCACCGCGACCACCCGCGGGTGCTCGAGCAGCCGGGCCAGCCGGTCGTAGTCGGCGTCGGTGAGCCCGCCCACCTCGGTCGGATGCACCGCCAGCGCGGCGTACACCGCCGGATGCGCGGTCGACTCGACGGCCGACTGCCACTCCCCGACCTCGCAGCCGACGTTGATCAGCCGGGTGATGCCGACCGCGGCCGCCCGCGCCGCCACCTCCGCGACGAAATCGGGGGCGGCCGCTGCGTCCCGGGCCGCGCTGCCGGCCGCTGCGTCCCGGGCGGCCGAGCGAGCCCGGTGCGCCATCGCATCGAGGTGGCAGTGCGCGTCGAACACCTCGCCGGCCAGCGGTTCCGGCGCCGGCGGCAGCTCGGCTGCCACCGGCCCCGGCGTCCCGGTCAGCCCTGCTCCAGCCGGGCCAGTTCTTCCGCTACCACCGAGGGATCCAGCTTGGCGATGATCGGGGTGGGCGGATCCAGCGGCCGTCCCACCGGCAGCGGCTCGGACGCCCAGCGCGCCTGGGTCGCGTAGTCGCCGGTCAGCACCGAGTAGGACGGCGAGCCGGCCGCGGTCGGCTCGTCCACCTCGACCAGCTCCGGCATCGCGGCCCAGCTACCGGTGCCACCCAGCGCGGCATGCACCTTCGTCGAGATGCCCGGCAGGAACGGCGTGAGCAGGGTCTTGGCGTCGTCCACCACCTGCAGCGCCGTGTGCAGCACGCTGGCCATCCGGTCCGGGTCGGAGTTCTTGAGCTTCCAGGGCGCGGTGTCGGACAGGTACTTGTTCGCCTCCGCGACCAGCCGCATCGCCTCGGCCAGCGCCGCCTTCTGCCGGTTCTTCCCGATCAGCTCACCGACGGTGCCGAAGCTGGCCGCGGAGCTGGCCAGCAGCGCCCGGTCAGCCTCGGTCAGCTCGCCGGGCGGCGGGATGGCGCCCAGGTTCTTGGCGGTCATCGAGATGGTCCGGTTCACCAGGTTGCCCCAGCCGGCGACCAGTTCGTCGTTGTTCCGCCGGACGAACTCCGCCCAGGTGAAGTCGGTGTCCTGGCTTTCCGGGCCGGCCGCGGTGAGGTAGTACCGCAATGCGTCGGCGTCGTAGCGGGACAGCATGTCGCCGACGTAGATCACCACGTTGCGCGAGGAGGAGAACTTCTTGCCCTCCATGGTGAGGAACTCCGAGGAGACCACGTCGTACGGCCGGTTCAGCGCCCCGAGCGGTCCGGGCTTGCCGCCCTTGGCCCCGATGCCGGAGTAGCCGAACAGCATGGCCGGCCAGATCTCGGCATGGAAGACGATGTTGTCCTTGCCCATGAAGTAGTAGCCCCGGGCGTCCGGGTTCTGCCACCAGGCCCGCCAGGCGTCCGGGTCGCCGGTGCGCGCCGCCCACTCGATGGAGGCCGACAGGTAGCCGATGACCGCGTCGAACCAGACGTAGATCCGCTTGTCCGGCCGGTCCCGCCAGTCCGGCAGCGGCACCGGCACCCCCCAGTCCAGGTCGCGGGTGATCGCCCGAGGCTTGAGGTCGTCCAGCAGGTTCAGCGCGAACTTCTGCACGTTCGACCGCCAGTGCTGCTGGCCCCGCAGCCAGTCCGAGAGCACCTCGCTGAACGCGGGCAGATCCAGGAAGAACTGCTCGGTGTCGATGAACTGCGGGGTCTCCCCGTTGATCCGGGACCGCGGCTCGATCAGGTCGATGGGATCGAGCTGGTTGCCGCAGTTGTCGCACTGGTCGCCGCGGGCGCTCGGGTAGCCGCAGATCGGGCAGGTGCCCTCGATGTAACGGTCCGGCAAGGTCCGGCCGGTGGACGGGCTGATCGCGCCCAGCTCGGTACGGGAGAAGATGTAGCCGCTGTCCAGCAGGCCTCTGAACAAGTCCTGGGTCACCCGGTAGTGGTTGCGGGTGGTGGTCCGGGTGAACAGGTCGTAGGACAGCCCCAGCTGCTGCAGGTCCTTGGCGATGACCAGGCTGTTGCGGTCGGCCAGCTCCCGCGGCGAGACGCCCTCCCGCTCGGCCTGCACCTGGATCGGGGTGCCGTGCTCGTCCGTGCCGGACACCATCAGCACCCGGTTGCCGGCCATCCGGTGGTAGCGGGCGAAGACGTCGGACGGCACGCCGAAGCCGGCGACGTGCCCGATGTGGCGCGGCCCGTTCGCGTACGGCCAGGCCACCGCGGTCAGCACATGCAAGGACATATGCCCAGCCTAGTGAGGCCGCGCCACCGAGTTCCCGGCACCGATCGTCGTCCGGTGCCATCCCGGACGGAGACGCACCGCACGTTCAGACGTGCCGTCCGAATCACCCAACCGCGCGTCCGGACCGCGCGAGCGCACCATACGATCGGGTGCGTGACGACCACGGCCACCGCGGCGACCGAGCAACCGGCCGTCGCCGTCCCGGCTGCCGCACCGGTCAGGGCACTGCCGCCCGGCCTGCGTACCTGGCGGGCGACGTCCCCGCTGGCCGCCTGGGGCTGGACGCTGCTGGTCACCGCGCTCGCGGCCGGCACCAGGTTCTGGGCGCTGGGCTTCCCCAGCACCAAGAGCTTCGACGAGGTCTACTACGCGACCGAGGCGCAGGAGATGCTGCGCTACGGCTATGAGGACAACCGCGACTACATGTTCATCGTGCATCCGCCGCTCGGGAAGTGGCTGATCGCGCTCGGCTCGGCGGTCTTCGGCGACAACTCGCTCGGCTGGCGGGTGGCTCCGGCGCTGGCCGGCACGCTCGCGGTGCTGATCCTGGCCCGGTTGGGCATGCGGATGTTCCACTCGGTGGTGCTGGGCACGCTGGCCGGCGGCCTGCTGGCGTTGGAAGGCATCTCGCTGGTCATCTCGCGGGTGGCGCTGCTGGACATCTTCCTGCAGCTGTTCGTGCTGGCCGGCTTCGCCGCCCTGGTCATCGACCGGGATCAGTTGCGCGACCGGCTGGCCGGGCTCTACCTGGCCGGGGTGGATCTGACCTACGGGCCGCCCCGGCTCGGACCGCGACCATGGCGGCTGGCCGGCGGGGTGCTGCTCGGGCTGGCGTTCGGGGTGAAGTGGAGCGCGCTGTCGTTCTGGGCCGGCTTCGCGCTGCTGTCGCTGCTGTGGGACCGCGGCGCGTTCGCCAGCGCGGGGGTGGAGCAGCCGACGCTGGCGGTGCTCCGCCGATCCCTGCTCCCGGCCGGGCTGTCGTTGGTGGTGGCCCCGCTCGCCGCCTACTTCCTCACCTGGACCGGTTGGTTCGTCGGGGAGAACTCCTGGAACCGGCACTGGGGCGACAGCCATCCGGGCACCGGCCTGTTCGCGCTGCTGCCGTCCGGCTTCCGCAGCCTGCTCGACTACCACCACCAGGCGTACGAATTCCACAGCCACCTGTTCGACCCGCATCCGTACAAGGCGAACCCGTGGTCCTGGCTGATCCTGGGCCGGCCGATCTCGTTCTATGCGCCGTCCGGCGTCACCGGCTGTGGCGCCGGCAGCTGCACCCGCGAGATCCTGTGCATCGGCACCCCGATCATGTACTGGGCGTTCGTGCCCGCGCTGATCTGGCTGCTCTGGCACTGGATCACCACCCGCGACTGGCGGGCCGGTGCGGTCTGGATGGCCTTCCTGGCCGGCTGGGGGGTCTGGCTGCAGAACACCCGGCGCACCGGGTTCTTGTTCTACATGACGCCGCTGATGCCGTTCCTGGTGCTCGGACTCACGCTGGCGGTCGGCGTGCTGCTGACCCGGACGCCGGCCGAGCAGGCCCGCGCGGCTGCCGCCCTGGCCACGGCGCCCGCCGGCGGGGACGACGGCGAGGTCCGGACGGTCGGGCTGCGCGAATGGATCGCGATCCACGGCATGTCGCTCGGTTACCTGCTGCGGATCGGCCTGGTCACCCTGTGGCTCGGCGCGGTGGTCGCGGACTTTGTCTGGATGTGGCCGATCTTCACCGGCGGGCTGCTCACCAATGCGCAGTGGCACGCCCGGATGTGGTTCCCGGGCTGGATCTGAACCCGCACCGCCGCGCTCATCGGCCGCCCCGTACCGGCCGCGGTAGGGGATACTGGAGACACCGGCCCCGTACCCTTTCATCCCTACGCTCCATCGCCAGGCGAACTCACCGCGCGCTCGCCCGAGAGGAGGCACCCGATGGCCATATCGACAAACGTTCCCCGACCGGGCCTGGACCTGGAGTTCCCGCTCTCGCTCGGGGTGTACGACAGCTACGCGCAGGCGCAGAAGGTGGTCGACTACCTGTCGGACAACGACTTCGAGGTGCAGCAGGTGGCCATCGTCGGCACCGAGTTGAAGCTGCTGGAACGGGTCACCGGCCGGTTGACCCGGGGCAAGGCGGCAGCCGCCGGCGCGATCTCCGGATTCTGGCTGGGGCTGTTCGTCGGGCTGGCGTTCTTCCTGTTCGCCACCGGCAACGGGGTCGGCTTCCTGATCACCACGCCGATCATGGGCGCGATCTTCGGGCTGATCTGGAGCCAGATCGGCTTCACCGCGGTGACCCGCGGTGGCACCCGGGACTTCTCCTCGGTCACCCAGGTGGTGGCCACCAAGTACGAGGTGCTGGTCGAGCACCGGTTCTTCGAGCGGGCCCAGCAGTTGCTCGCGAACATGCGCTGAACCGGCGTTGCCGGCGAGCATGCGCTGAACCGGGGTTGCCGGCGAACATGCGCTGAACCGGGGTTGCCGGCGAACATTGCCGACGCGTTCAGCCGATCGTCCGGAACTCGATGCCGGCCGCCTGCAATCGGGTCAGCAGGGCGTCGCCGAGCGCCGCCGCGGTGGTCACCTGGCCGCTGCTCGGCGGTAACCGGTCGAGCGCGGTGCACATCGCGGCCTCGGCGAGCATCTTCGCGGTCTCGTCGTAGCCCGGGTCGCCGCCGGACACCTCGGTGACCAGCCGGCGGCCGGCCGCCTCGGCGTAGAACCGCACCCGGAACCAGCTGTCGGCCCGGCGCTCGGCGGACGGACCGGACCCGGACGCGATGCGGGCTTCCAGCATCCGCCGGGCCGGCGGCAGCTGCGCCAGCCCGACCAGGCCGGCCAGCCCGAGCGCCCCGGCCAGCGCGATCGGCAGCCGGCGCACCCCGGCGTAGTGGTGGTACTGGAAGTCCGGACCGTACTCGGGCAATGCCCGGGCCGACCGCGCCACGATCTGCGGGTCGACGGTGGGTAGCGGCAGCAGCCACAGACCGTCCCGCCGACGCGGTGTGCTGGCCGCCGCGCGAGCGGTGCGGTCGGCCGGCCTGGGCTCGATCTGCTTACGTTGCCGGGCCATCGCGGCCGCCTGCCGAGGCCGGGACGCCGCGCCGAGCGCGGAGGCGAGGGTGCCGCCGGACAGCCGCCCGCCGGCCCGGACCACCCCGTCGACGGTGATCGGCACGTCGGCGGGCAGCTGCCGGACGGTGTAGAGCACGCCCAGGTCGTGCGGGATCGAGTCGAAGCCGCAGCAGTGGATCAGCCGGGCTCCGGTCCGTACCGCCTGCTCGTGGTGGCGCAGGTACATCGCATCGACGAACTCCGGTTCCCCGGTCAGGTCGAGGTAGTCGGTGCCGGCCGCGGCGCAGGCGGCCACCAGCGGCTCGCCGTAGCGCAGGTACGGCCCGACCGTGCTCACCACCACCCGGGCGGAGCCGGCCAGCTGCGCCAGCGAAGCCGGATCGCCGCTGTCGGCGGTCACCAGCGGCAGCTGCCCGCAGGCCGGGTTGATCGCCGTCAACCGGTCCCGGACCGCGGCCAGCCTGGCCGGGTTGCGTCCGGCGATCGCCCAGCGCAATCCGGCCGGGGCATGCCGGGCCAGGTACTCGGCGGTCAGCCCGCCGGTGAACCCGGTGGCGCCGAGCAGCACCAGATCGTACGGGCGCTGTTCCTCCGGCATCCGGTCCGCGGCCCGTCAGTTGATGCAGCCGGCCTGCGCCGCGTTGGTGGTCACGGTGCCGTCCGACCCGGACGGCGCCGACGAGGACGGGGCCGAGCTGGACCCGGCCGGCATCAGCGACTTGACCTGCACCCCGTTGTTGCCGAGCACCAGGGTGACCGTGCTGACCTTGGAGCTCTCGCTCACCGCGGCACCCGGCACCGCGGCGGCAACCGCCTTGGCTGCGGCCTCCTGGCCCTGCGGGTAGTCGATCACGGTCTTGTCGACCACGTCGGAGGTCGCCTGCGGAATGGTGGTCTTGAAGCCGAGCTTGGCCAGCGCGGCGGCGTTGGTCTGCTCCAGGCCGTTGGAGTTGGTGTCGTTGACCACCGCGACGGTGACCGTGCTCGGGTCGGCCGCCTTGGCCTTGCTGTAGGCGCTCGCGGACGAGTTGCCGATCAGCCGGTTGATGAAGTCGGGCATCGCCGCGGTGTTCACCTCCACCACGTCACCCACCGGCGAGTTCGGATTGTCGCCCAGGGTAGGGATGGTGGTGAAGGTGACGTTGCCGGCGGACAGGTTCTGCATCTGCTGGGCCAGCTTCAACGGGTCCAGCGACTGGTCCATGGTCAGCGAGCTGGTGACCGCCTTGAGCAGGTTCTGCAGCTTGATCGGGTTCAGCAGCGTGCCGCCGGAGACCAACTTGCGGAACACCGCGGACAGGAAGTACTGCTGCCGCTTGATCCGGTCCAGGTCGCCGTGCGGCAGGCCATGCCGCTGCCGGACGAAGGCGAGCGCCTGCAGGCCCTGGATCTTCCGGGTGCCCGGCGGCAGGTTGATGTTGGTGTAGTCCGGGATGAACTTGCCGTTGTCCCAGCCGGAGTCGATGCCGTTGCCCATTTCGCCGACGTACTTGGCACCGCGGGCGCCCTGGGTCAGGCACACCGAGACGCCGCCGATGGCGTTGGAGATCCGGTAGAAGCCGAGCAGGTCCACCTGCACGAAGTGGTCGATCTTGAGCCCGGTGAGGTTCTCGATGGTGGTCTCCAGCAGCGAGGCGGCCTTCGCCTTGTCGCCGTGGCTGTCGTTCATCCCGTCCGGGTAGGCGGAGTTGAGCTTGTTCATGCCGTGGCCGGGGATGGCCACGTAGGAGTCCCGCGGGAACGAGATCACGGTGGCCTTGCTGCCGTCGGCCGGTACGTGCAGCAGCATCATGGTGTCGGTGTTGTACGAGCCGCCGTCCCGGGTGGTGCCCAGTTGCGTCAGCTCGGCGTTGCTGGCGGTGTCCCGGTCGTCGTTGCCGACGATCAGGATGTTCTGTGCGTTGCCGTCGATGTTCCGGGCCCCGGCCGCCGAGTTGCTGGTGATGTTGAGCCGCTTGATGTTGGCGTTGAAGTTCCGGTACGTCGCCCACGCCCAGCCGCTGCCCAGCACCACGGCCAGCGACAGCGCGGCGGCGACGATCTTGACGCCGATCAGCGCACCGTGCATGGTCGCCTGGCTGTTCCGGCGTCGCCGTTCGGCGGCCCGGCGGGCGCTGCGGCCGCGTGGGTCCAGGTGCGGCGGCAGGCCCTGGCCGGGCGGTCGCTGCTGGTCGGTGCGCTGCTGGTTGG
>DASUAC010000140.1:0-3242 GCA_035763985.1 Jatrophihabitans sp.
CACCTGCGTATGGCTGGCCAGCCCGGCGGCGATGCTGGCCAGCGTCGGCACCACCTCGGCGGCGTGCGCCTCGGCGGCCGGCCAGGACTGCGCGGCCTCGGTCAGCGCCCGGGCATCGGCGGCGCTGGCCGCGGCCAGTCCGGCAACCGTCCCCGGCACCGGGGCAGCCGGTGCCGAGGAGTCCGGTGCCGAGGAGTCCGAGGATGCGGAACCGGCGGAACCCCCGGGACCGGACGATCCAGCGCCGGACGATCCAGCGCCGGACGATCCAGCGCCGGCGGATCCGGAACCGCTCGACGCGCCGGCCCGGGCCAGCCGCCAGCCCGGATAGCGTTCCAGCAGCGCGCGCAACGCGTCACCGTGGGCAACCACGTCCGAGCGCAACGCAGCCAACGCCGGCCGGGCCGGGTCATCGCCGAGCACCCGGTAACCGGCCAGCAGCCGCTGCTGCCGGGCCAGTGCGTCGGTGAGCGCTGCCGGGGGTGGCGGCGGTGGCAGCGCCACCTTGTGCCGTACCCCCCGGGTCAGGCCGAGCCCGGCGCCGGCTGCCAGGCCGCCCAGCACCACGGCTCGGCTCAACAGGGCACGTCGGGATATCTCAACCATCGGATGAGCAGTCTTACAGATGCCGGTAAGCTGCCCAGGGAAGGCATCTTCCGCCGCGAGACAGGCTGCTGGCAGGATTCGCGGCGACGCACGGCCGGCTGGGATCGGCAGCGGGCGGACACGGCGGACAACCCGGGCCCCGACTCGGGCAGGCAAGCCTTGACGCAGCACAACTGGACACCGGACGGGAGCGGCAAGATGACTGCGCGGTCACCGCAGCGGCAACAGCTGCAGGACTTGCTGGACCCCGTGGTGTCGGCCGCAGGCTACGAACTGGTGGAGCTGTCGGTCAGCTCGGCAGGACGGCGCAGCCTGGTCCGGGTCACCGTCGACGGCGCGGACGGTATCGACCTGGACGGCGTGGCCGAGGTGTCGCGCGTCATCTCCACCGCGATGGACGCCCGGGACGCCAGCTTCGCCGGTCCGTACGTGCTCGAGGTGAGTTCCCCCGGCGTGGACCGTCCGCTGGCCGAGCCCCGGCACTGGCGCCGGGCGGTCGGCCGGCTGGTGAGCGTGCCGATCGAGGATGCCGCGCCGGTGACCGGCCGGGTGCTGGCCGCCGACGAAGCCGGGCTGACCCTGCTGGTGGACGGCGCCGAGCGGCGTTACGACTGGTCGCGGGTGGGCACCGGCCGGATGCAGGTGGAGTTCTCCCGTCCGGACGGGCCGGCGGACGCGGACGACGGCGGGGCAACGGACGGGCATTTCGGCGACTCGGCGGACGAGGAGGGGTGAGCCATGGTCAGTGTCGACATCGCCGCGTTGCGCAGCATCGAGCGGGAGAAGGAGATTTCCTTCGACACGGTCATCCAGGCATTGGAAACGGCTTTGCTCTCGGCATACCGGCACACCAATCATCCGATGCCGCATGCCCGGGTGGAGATCGACCGCAAGTCCGGGGCGGTGACCGTCTGGGCGGCCGAGTACTCACCGGACGGTGAGCTGATCGAGGAGTTCGACGACACCCCCACCGACTTCGGCCGGATCGCCGCGATGACCGCCAAGCAGGTGATCATGCAGCGGCTGCGCGACGCCGAGCACGACAACACCTACGGTGAGTACTCCGGTCATGAGGGCGACATCGTCACCGGCATCATCCAGGCCGACGCGCAGGCGGCCCAGCGCGGGCTGGTGGTGGTCACCCTGGGCAAGGTCGAGGCGGTGCTGCCGCCGTCGGAGCAGGTGCCCGGTGAGGTGTACGACCACGGCACCCGGATCAAGTGCTACGTGGTCTCGGTGAACCGGGGCATGCGCGGCCTGCAGATCACGCTGAGCCGGACGCATCCCAACCTGGTCAAGAAGCTGTTCGCGCTCGAGGTGCCGGAGATCGCCGATGGCAGCGTGGAGATCATGGCGGTGGCCCGCGAGTCCGGGCACCGGACCAAAATCGCGGTCCGGTCGAACGTGGAGGGACTCAACGCCAAGGGCGCCTGCATCGGCCCGATGGGTCAGCGGGTACGCAACGTGGTCGCCGAACTGCACGGCGAGAAGATCGACATCATCGACTACGACGAGGACCCGGCGGTGTTCGTCGGCAACGCGCTGTCACCGGCCAGCGCCCGGGAGGTCACCGTGGTCGACCCGGTGGCCAAGGCCGCCCGGGTGGTGGTGCCGGACTACCAGCTGTCGCTGGCGATCGGCCGGGAGGGGCAGAACGCGAGGCTGGCCGCCCGGCTCACCGGCTGGCGGATCGACATCCACTCCGACGCCGAGGCGAGCGCCCCGCCGGCCGCCGGCGCAGTCGGCTCGGCCGCGTCGCCTGCTGCCGGGCCGCCGACTGCCGGCTCGGCTGCAGCGTCAGGTTCCGGCTCGGCCGCGCCGCCGACTGCCGGCTCAGCCGCGCCACCAGTTGCCGGACCGCCGACCGCCGGGGTAGGAAACTCTGCTGACACGCCGAGGTAGACTGGGAGACGGCCGTCCGCGCGACGGCGACATTCCGTACGTCTCGGGGCCAATCCGCACCTGCGTCGGTTGCCGTCGGCGCGCACCGGCCACCGATTTGCTTCGCGTCGTCGCGGGGCCGGAAGTACCTTCCGGCCCGTCCGGTTCGCCGGTACGGGAGGTGCTGCCGGACCCCCGGGCTCGCGCGACCGGCCGTGGTGCCTGGGTGCACCCCGACCCGTCCTGCGTGGCCCTGGCCGAACGGCGCCGGGCATTCGGCCGGGCGCTGCGCAGCACCGCCCGGCTGGATCCGGCACCGGTCCGGCGGCACGTGGAGGCGCCGGTGCGGCGGGACGCAGGTCCCGAGGCATTCGGCGATTCCGGCAGTTCGGTGTAGGTTCTCCCCAGCGATCCGGCCCGTGGATCGGTACTCGCGAAAGTGAGAAACAGAGCTATGAGCACCCGATGAAGCGCCAACCATGAGTGCGTTTCCCACCTAGATCGGGACCCGCGGATCGCCGCTGGTCCCGTACGAAGGAGTCCAGTGGCAGGCAAGGCCCGCGTACACGAGCTCGCCAAGGAGCTTGGTGTACCCAGCAAGGAAGTTCTGGCGAAGCTCAGCGAACTCGGTGAGTTCGTCAAGAGCGCATCGTCCACCGTCGAGGCGCCGGTAGCTCGCCGGTTGCGCGAGGCGTTCCCCGCCGCCGCGGCACCGGCCGGCAAGCCGGCCGCGAAGGTGGCGACCAAGCCGGCCC
>DASUAC010000141.1:0-2692 GCA_035763985.1 Jatrophihabitans sp.
TCGATCGGGCGCGAATTCGGGCACCGGGCGCTCCAGCGTGCTTCGAGCGCCGCTCCAGCGTGCTTCGACCGGCGCTCCAGCGTGCTTCGAGCGGCGCTCCGGCTTGCCTCGAGCGACCGGCGAGCAACTCTGCGTAGTGGCCGCTAGTCAAGCCGGCTATTGCGAAATGATTGCGGAATACGACACGCCGACCCTGTGTTGCTCGGATAGTGCGCTAGCGTCTAGTCTTAGATCAATCTCGCGTTACCATCTTGGCAACGTGGCCCCCCGGGAGTGCATCACCCTCCGTGTGCACAATCCTTGAGGTACACAGCTGAAACGGCAAGACGTGTAGATCGAGGCCCGTGAATCATGGCGGGAACCCAGCAGTCGAATTCCCGGCCTTCTTGGCTGGAATCGTCCAGACGCTGCATCGGGTACTCGGCATTCGATCACCGGCCACCCACAACCTGATCGGCATTGCCGATCAGAACGGCGGGAACCCTGCCGATTCAAGATTCGGTGCGCCCGATTTGGAAAAGGCGTACCACCCTCGGAAGGATCCGACACCTCGTGACCGAAACCCAGGACCAGCTCAGCGTCCTGCCCAACGCCCAGGAGGGCGTCACCACCGCGGCCCGGGAGCGGGCCAAGCGCCGTTCGGGATCGCTGTCCGCGATGCTGCTGCCCGAGCTGCAGGCATTGGCCAGCTCGCTGGGCATTGCCACCGGCAAGCTCCGCAAGAGCGATCTGATAGCCGCCATCGAGACCGCCCAGCGTGGCGGTGCCCGCAACGGCGCGCCGGCCAATGACGCGCCGGCCAGCAACGGCGCCGCGACGACGAACGGCGCCCCGGCTGAGACCACCAGCGCGGCCACCGCGCCGGTCAAGCGGACCCGGCGCAGCGCCACCCGGGTGGCCGGCGCGCCGCAGCCGGCGCTGATCGAGCGCCCGGCCGAGACCACCAGCCAGCCCGCCGGCGAGCAGCAGACCGCCGTCCGGGCACCCCGTACCGGCCAGCAGGTCGCCGACCAGCCGGTGGACGGCGCCGCCCGGACCGCGCCGCAGCGCACCGGCGACGGAGCGGCTCGGGAGGGCGCCCGGGACGGTCAGCGCACCGACCGGGAGGCCCAGCACCGCGATCGGAGCTCCGGCCAGCAGCGCGACCAGCAGAGCCGCGACGGCCAGCAAAGCCGCGACGGCCAGCAGACCCGCGACGGCCAGCAAAGCCGGGACGGCCAGCAGAGCCGGGACGGCCAGCGGGACAACCGCAACCAGAACCGCAACGCCGGTGACCGCAACGCCGGTGACGAGGACGACTTCGGCAACCGCCGCGGCCGCCGTTACCGGGACCGCCGCGGCCGGAACCGGGATCGGGCCGACGGCCAGAGTGGTGGCCGCGCCGAGACCGAGCCGACGATCGCCGAGGACGACGTGTTGCTGCCGGTCGCCGGCATCCTGGACAACGTCGACGACAAGGGTTCCTGGTTCATCCGGGTGAGCGGTTACTTCGCCAGCTCCGAGGACGTCTACGTCGCCAACTCCTACGTTCGCCGGTACGGCCTGCGCCGCGGCGACGCGGTCACCGGCGCGGTCCGTCAGCCGCGCGATGGCGAGCGCAAGGAGAAGTTCAACCCGCTGGTACGGCTGGACACCGTCAACGGTGTCGAGCCCGATCAGCTGCGCAACCGGGTCGAGTTCACCAAGCTCACCCCGCTCTACCCGCAGGAACGGCTGCGGCTGGAGACCGAGCCGCACATCCTGACCACCCGGGTGATCGACCTGGTGATGCCGATCGGCAAGGGTCAGCGGGCGCTGATCGTCTCGCCGCCCAAGGCCGGCAAGACCATGATCATGCAGGCCATCGCCAACGCGATCGCGATCAACAACCCGGAATGCCACCTGATGGTGGTGCTGGTCGACGAGCGTCCGGAAGAGGTCACCGACATGCAGCGGTCGGTGAAGGGCGAGGTCATCGCCTCCACCTTCGACCGGCGGCCGTCCGACCACACGATGGTGGCCGAGCTGTCCATCGAACGGGCCAAGCGGCTGGTGGAGATGGGCCACGACGTGGTCGTACTGCTCGACTCGATCACCCGGCTGGGCCGGGCCTACAACCTGGCCGCGCCGGCCTCCGGTCGAATCCTGTCCGGCGGTGTCGACTCGACCGCGCTCTACCCACCGAAGCGGTTCCTGGGCGCGGCCCGCAACATCGAGGACGGCGGCTCGCTGACCATCATCGCCTCGGCGCTGGTGGAAACCGGTTCGGCCGGCGACACGGTGATCTTCGAGGAGTTCAAGGGCACCGGCAACGCCGAGCTGCGGCTGGACCGCAAGATCGCGGACAAGCGGGTGTTCCCGGCGGTGGACGTGGACCAGTCCTCCACCCGTAAGGAGGAGATCCTGCTGTCCCCGGACGAGCTGGCGGTGGTGATCAAGCTGCGCCGGGTGCTGCACGCGCTGGACCCGCAGCAGGGCATCGACCTGCTGCTCGACCGGCTGCGCAAGACTCGAACGAACATCGAGTTCCTGATGCAGATCGCCAAGACCACTCCCGGAGCCGACGACCGCTGAGCTCCACCCGAGGCTCTGACCGACATCTGATCAACCAGGCGCCGGCCGGCGGACCGCAAGGTTCGCCTGCCGGCGCCTGTCGTATCCGCGCCGGGCGGTCGTCATACACTGCTCGCCGTGACACCGCCGGCCGGGCAGG
>DASUAC010000142.1:0-3296 GCA_035763985.1 Jatrophihabitans sp.
CCGAGCCCACAGCGCCATCGGAGGACAACCCCCGATCACCCGCCTGACCAACCTCCCTGGACATCACAGCTAGCCCTGCTTGGCAGCGGTCTTCTGCGCCTGCTTGAACTCGCGGACCTTGCGCAGCGAGTCGGCGTCCACCACGTCGGCGACCGAGCGGAAGGTGTCCGGCGCGCCGAAGATGCCGGTCGCCTCCAGCCAGCCGGTCGGCCGGACGCCGAACTGCTTGCCGAGCAGGGCGGCGAAGATCTGCGCCTTGAGCCGGCCGAAGCCCGGCAGCGCGGCGACCCGGTCGACCAGTTCCGCGCCGGTGCCGGCATCCGTCCAGATCCGGGCGGCGTCCCCGGCATAGCGTTCGTCCACCGTCCGGCACAGCTCCTGGACCCGCTTGGCCATCGCGGCCGGGAACCGGTGCAACGCCGGCACCCGGCGGAACAGCTCCTCGAACGCCGTGGGCTCATAGCCGGCGATGACGTGCGCGTCCAGCCGATCGACGCCCATCCGCTCGGCGAGCACCTGCGGCGAGGTGAACGCCTTCTCCATCGGGATCTGCTGGTCCAGCAGCATGCCGATCAGCAGGGCCAGCGGGTCGACGGCGAGCAGTTCGTTGGCGGCTTCGGTGGTGGCGATGCGCATGGCCCGATTCCACCACATCGCGAGTCGTCCGGGCCCGTCGAAAAGACACGCCCGTAAAACGCGCTTTGGTGCTTGTCTGCACGTTGTTTGCAAAATACTGTCAGGCAGCCCGGTTCACGACGCCGAAACCCGCACCGCATCCACCGTGGATCGCCGGTGCCCGCGACCGGCCGGGTCCCCCATTGCCCGCAGCCTTAAGCAGAAAGGCTTTCATGCTCTCGATCAGTGACGATCAGCTGGCCACCATCCGGTCCGCGGTAGCCCGCGGCACCGACGGCGAGGCCCGGTCGCTCGACCCCGCCGACCCGCAGGACGCCGCCGCGATCAAGGCGTTCCTGCAGTTGACCGGCAAGACCGAGGAGACCCACCCCGGCCTGTACGGCGATCTGGCATCGCTGGCCGACGGCAACGGGACGGTCGGCGACCAGGCCGGTCAGGTCCTGACCATCGTCGACAGCGGCCGGGACGCCTCGGGCCGGGCGACCGCCCGGGTCTGGCACCAGGATACCGAGGGCGGCCACCTGGCCGGCAGCCTGGCCCTGGCGCTGGACGCCGACAGCGGCCAGCCGGTGGCCCTCGGCTACGCCAACCGGGTGGGCGGCGGGGTGGCGCCGGCGGCTACCCGGTCGGCCACCGCGGCCCCGGCGCCGGCGAACCTGACCACGGTCGGCTTCTATCACTCGCAGAGCAGCCCGGAGGCCACCCCGCAGTTCGGCATGGTCTCGGCGACCGCGCCGGTGCTCGGCGACAGCATGATCGACGCCACCGTGACCGCGCCGGTCAGCAGCACCGGCACGTCCGGCGTGGTGGACATCGGCCTCGGCCGGCCGTTCCAGGCACCGGACCTGGACTACTACTACACCCAGGACACCAACTCCAGTGCCCAGCCGGTGCAGCTGGTGGTGCCGTTCACCGGATCGGTCAATGTCCAGCAGCCGCTGGCCAACGTCGGCTCGGACGGGCAGTTCACCAGCGGCCTGACGGTGTCCACCCAGCTGTACTCGACCCACGGCCAGAGCTACATCGCGCACGACAGCAGCCAGACCCTGACCAGCCAGATCACCGGCGACACCTCGACCAACGTGGTCAGCTGGGACTACGCCTACGACCCGGACGGCACGCCCGGCAGCTACACCTCGCTGATGTACGGCGCCAACTCCACGGTCGACAACACGCTGCCCGACCCGCAGAACCTCGTCGCGTTCTACTTCTCGTTCTCCATCCCGGTGGACAACCCGGTCTCGCCGTACTTCCAGTTCAACGTCTGCAGCACCGACTGGCCGGAGCCGCCGTCCGAGCACTGCTACCAGATCGAGCCGCTGGCGTTCTGGTGGCACTGCCTGGCCGAGGGCACCGAGGTCACCCTGGCCGACGGCTCCGTCCGGCCGATCGAGCAGGTCGACAACACCGTGCGGGTACGTACCGGCGACGGCGGTTCGCTCGGGGTGGAGGCCACCACCCGGTCGCTGCACCGGGGTGGCGCGGTCCGGCTGACCACCGAGGCCGGCCAACTGCTGGTCACCCCGGCCCACCCGATCGGCACCCCGGACGGGCTGCGCCGGGCCGGCGACCTGGCGGTCGGCGACGTGCTGCGCGGCGCGACCGGTCCGGTCACCGTGACCGGCGTGGAATCGGTCGAGTCCGACGTGCTGTTCGTCAACCTGAAGCTGGTGGACGCCACCGACCGGGCGGCCGGCCTGGCCGGCTCAGTGGGCACCTTCCTGGCCGGTGGCATCGTGGTCGGCGACCACACCAGCATGACCGCGCTGCACCAGCAGAGCGTGCACTCGCTGGACTACATGCTGCCCCGGCTGCCGAAGCGCTACCACGTCGACTACGCCAGCACGCTGCGCCAGATCGCGGCGGACAACGCCCGCTACGGCGGCAACTTCTAGATCTCCTTGCCCATTTCGGGCCGGGACGCGGGTCGCGTCCCGGCCTGACGAGTGCAGCCCGCGATCCGGCCGCCGAGAGGAGCCAGCCATGGCGAGCTTCCAGTCCGTCAGCTACGTCGACCCGTTTGCACCGCTGCCCACCGGCGCCAGCCAGGCCGGCGTCACCGCGGCACTGACCGGAGCGGACGCCGGCACGGTCGCCTATGCGCAGCTGCTGGGCAACCAGACGCCGCTCGGCTACGGCGGCAGCTCGGTCAACTACTCCGTCCGGGTGCTCAACACCATGCCGCTGGTGACCGGCCTGTCCTACCAGCTGCTCGTGCAGTTCCAGCAGCCGGGCCTGAACCCGGCCGACCTGGACTGGTCCAACCCCAGCCTGGTGATCAGCGCGCCGGTGGTGGTCGAGCAGGCCCGGATCGACACCGTCCAGGTCGACGGCAGCGAGATCGCGGTGAGCTGGCAGCCGTCCGCCTCGGTGCCCGGCGGTTTCGTCGAGCTGGTCGAGCTGACCCTCAAAGCCCTCACCAGCTATAGCTACCTCGGCACCGCGCCGAACGCCACGCTGACCGCGAGCTTCACCGCCAAGCACAGCTACGGCCTGCGGATCAGCGCGGTGCAGCCGGTCACCGGCGGCGACACCGACGACTTCGCCGCCCCGTTCACCGTCGGACCGCCGACGCAGGTGCTGCCGATCCCGGTCGCGGCGCCGGCCCTGACCACGCTGAGCTGCACCGAGTCCGGTGTGGCCGCGAGCTGGACCGCGCC
>DASUAC010000143.1:0-3775 GCA_035763985.1 Jatrophihabitans sp.
CGCGTCGGCCGGCAGCCCGGACAGCACCGCATCCACGAACAGATCGGCTCGCTGTTGGTCCAGCGTCCGAGGATCCCCGGCCGGCAACAGCGTCGCGGCCGCGGTCAATCTGGTGTGGACCAGCTGTGCCTCCGGCGCACCCAGGAAGACCGACAGACAGGCCATGCCGTCCTCGCCCGGGTGGTACTCCACCCGCCGCTCGGCCAGGGCGCGCTGATGCCGCTGCTCGGCCGTGGTCGGGTCCAGGGCCAGCACGGCCCGGCGGACCCGCCGGCGCAACTGAGGCACGGTCACACAGCCAGCCGCCAAGACCGGCGGCAGCACCACGTCCTCCAACTCAGCCGGCAGAGCGGGCTTGTCAGCCGGCAGTCGCCAGACCGCCTCGGCCAGCACGTTCGCGTGTGCGGCGGAGATCGAGCCGTTCGACACCGCGGCCAGCGTGCGCGGCAGTTCCTGCACCAGGGTCGTCGCCTGCGCCAACTTGGCCTGCGCGGTGCGCAGCGGCACCTGCAACGCCAGCGATACCCCCTCCTGCCCCAGCCCGAGCCGGGAGCCGTCGCCGGCCTGCATCGCCGCGAGCACCCGCACTTGGACGGCATCGAACCAGCGTCGCTGCTCCTCCAGCACCGCCAGCAGGTCGACCCGCTCACCAGCCGACAGCAGGCGTGGATCGATCCGGTCCAGCTCCGCGCCGGAGCGGAAGGCCGGATGCTCGGCGACCGCGCAGGCCAGCAGCTCGGAGTCGGTCAACTCACCGCCCAGCCAGTCGTCCATACGTTCGATTCTAGCGCGGTCAGGTCGTGCGGGCAACAGAGATTTGCCCGTAAATCAAAGGCGAATCTCCATCAGGAAACCCGCAACCCGGTTACGCTACCGAACCGCTACGACACTTTCTCGCCGCTGCGTCTGAAAACTCAGCAACCGCTCAAGGTGAACTCGCAGACGGCGAGGCCGATGGCGAACTGGCGGACGACGAGGACGAGGACGACGAACCCGCAGACGACGCAGACGACGAACCTGCGGACGACGAGCCCGCAGAAGGCGAGGCCGACGGCGAACCACCAGCCGGCGACGCGGCGTTCGGCGCGCCGGACGTCACCGACACGGTCCGGCAGCCGAGCAGCGAGTTGCTGCCCGGACCGACGTTGACGCCGTAGCCGCAGATGGTGCTGGTGCCGTTCGGCAGGGTGACCGTGGCGCTGAAGCCGTGCGTTCCGGTGATGCCGTACTCCTGGTTGACGTCCGTCCGGTCGATCGGGGTCGGACCCCAGGCGGCATGCACGCTGCCCACGTTGATCACCACGCCGATCGCCTGGCCGGGCGCGTTGAAGTCAACGGCCCAGCCGGTGACGGTGGCCTTATTGCCTTGCACGGTAACGCTGTCCAGCGCGCCGACCGGCGAGACCGGCACCGTGACCGAGGCGCAGCCGAGCCGGGCCGGCGAGCCCGGGCCGACGTTGGCGGCATCGATGCAGACCCCGGTGGTGCCGGCCGGCAGGCGCAGGTCCAGTTGGAAGCCGTGCGTGCCGGTGCCGTGCAGCGCCGTGTTGACATCGGACCGGGTCAGGTTGGTGACGACCGAGCCGGCGTACCGGCCGCCGATGCCGGCGACCACCGTGAGCGCGGTGTCCGGGGCGTCGTAGTCGAACGCCCAGCCGGTGAAGCTGGCCACGTTGCCGTGCTGGCTGATCCGGTCGATGGCGCCCACCGGCGAGCCGGACAAGGCGAAGGTGCGGCAGCCCAGCTCGGAACTCGCGCCCGCGCCGAGGTTCCCGGCCAGGGCGCACACCGTGTTCGTGCCGTCCTTCAACGGGAGCTCCACGCTGAAGCCGTGGTTGCCAGTGGCGTGGAAGTGCGCATTGATGTCCCCGCGGTACACGGTGCTGTCCACCACGGTGGCGCGGGCGCCGTTCACCAGGAAGAGGATTCGCAGCGAACTGTTCAGTGAGTTCGGGTCGATCGCCCAGCCGGTGACGGTCAGGTACCGGCCGTGCAGTGTCCAGCTGCTCACTCCGCCGACCGGGTCGTCGTTGGAGATCCGGCCGCCAGGCATGAGCAATCGTGCCTCGCTGGTCAGCATGTTCGCGATCGGCGAGCCGTACACCCCGCCCTGGGTGAGGATCACCACCGCGTACCGGTCGCCGTTCACCACGCCGGTGGAGTTGAAGGCCGGCTGACCGGCTGCGTCGTCACCGCCCCAGCCCTGCTTGATCGCCGCCCCGGAGGTGGCGCTCGGGATGCCGAAGTACTGGTACGTGCCGTCCGAGCCGTAGACGGTGGCATGGTGCATGGCGTTGCCGAGCCAGTTCCAGACCGTCGGCCGATGCCGGACGGCGTTGTAGAAGCTGGCCATTCCGGCCGCGGTGATCTGGGTGCCGCCCCACCAGCCGGACCGCAGCGGCGGTGATCCCAGGTTGGGGATGTTCAGCGCCTGCTTGATCCAGGTGATCACCGAGTCGCCGCCGGTCCGGCCGTACAGCGCATCGGCCGAGGCGTCGTCGGACTGGGTGATCATCTTGTACGCGGTGGTGGCGTTCCAGCCGGTCATCTGGCCGGTCAGCAGCAGCCGGGTGGCGATGAACACCTTCATCACCGATTCCGAGGCATAGCTGGAGTTGTAGTCCCCGGCCCCGGCGAACGAACCGGTCTGGGTGTCCAGCACCCCGATCGAGGACCGGTAACCGTGCGCGTGCGCGTAACCCACCGCGTTGGCGGCGTTGGCGGCGGTCGAGGCACCCACCGGCGACGGCGATGTCACCGCCAGCCCCACCGCGAGCGCGGCAACACCGATCCCAGCCAACAACCTCGAACGCATACCCAGCCAGCCTTGCCTATCCATCAACGGCTAGCCGTTGAGTGCGTAAGCGGATCGCTGTTGTCCGCATGTCGTCCGTCAAGCGCGTGCTCAGGTCGGCGAGGTCGCCCGAGCGGGTCCCGGCTCCGCGACCGAAAGGGGGCGACGACCGGCCAAGCCACGACCGGCCAAGCCACGACCGGCCAAGCGACGACCGGCGAGTAAGCCTAACCCGATCATCGCGGCGACCAGGCCGGCCACCGCCGCGGTGGCCACAGCGAGCAACACCGCGGCGGCCAGCTCGGCCAGCATCACCAGCCGCAGCGAAGCCGGTTCCAGGCTGCTCAGCCGGGCATGCAGCCGCCGCAAGCCGGCAGCGGTACGACACCGGCTGCTCAGCAACACGGCCAGGCCGCGGACCAGTCCGAACAGCAGGCCGGCGGCCACTGCCAGCACCGGCGAGCCGGCCAGGCCGGCCAGCACAACCACCAGGTAGGTCGCCGCGGTCATGATGTAGGTGGCGAAGCCGGCACCGATCTGCGCGCCGAAGCCGGCCGCGTACAGCCAGCGCCGGTAGCGCATCAGCCACAGCTCGTTCACCTGCCGCGGGTGCAGCGGCAGGTGGAAGCCGGCTACCCGCAGGTCGGCGGCCAGCGCGACCAGGCAGCCGGCGGCGGCCAGCGGCAGCGCCGCCCGGCCGGGCAGCGGGCCGAGCAGCACGGCGAGCACCGCGCTGCCCAGGCCGAGCAGTGCGCCGCCCAGCACCGCGCCGGCGATGAACCACAGCGTGGTCAGCCAGTACCGGTAGCCGCGGGACCGTTCGGACATCGGGTTGATCGCCGACACCATCGACAGCCCACACGGCGACCAGGTACCGCGGACGGCGGCGACGACCGTGATCGTCAGCAGCGCCGGCACCAGCCAGCCGGTCATAGCGTCACCTCCGAGGCAACGTCCGACGACAGCGTGCGGCCACCGATC
>DASUAC010000144.1:0-5513 GCA_035763985.1 Jatrophihabitans sp.
TGCCAGGGCGTGTTCTGGCCGCCGGCGGGCACCCCGGCCGTGTCGCCGTCCACGCCGGTGCGGAACCGGAGCATGACGTGGATGTTCT
The DNA here is from genome assembly GCA_035763985.1 of Jatrophihabitans sp. Taxonomy (GTDB): domain Bacteria; phylum Actinomycetota; class Actinomycetes; order Mycobacteriales; family Jatrophihabitantaceae; genus Jatrophihabitans_A. The sequence goes on from DASUAC010000144.1 coordinate 89, forward strand.
CGTCCACGCCGGTGATGTGGCCGCCGATCGTCACCGGGCTGCGCACTGTCGAGCCGTAGGCCGGCTGCTCCAGGGTCAACGTGGTGTCGTCGCTGCCCACCACCTCCCAGACGACGGAGCCGGGGTACTGGACCAGGTGCAGCACCGCCGCGGTGGCCAGCCGGCCGGCCGGGTTGCGGTAACCGACCCCGATGTGCGCGCCCTGTTCGTCGTACCGGCTGCTGGTCACCGTGTCGATCTCGGTGAACCGCAGATACTGCCGGGTGAAGGCCAGCGCCGTGGTGGGCGCGTCGCCGGCCGGCTGCCCGTGGCCGGTCTCGTCGATCGGCCACAGCGGTACGTAGCCGGCCGGCAGGCCGCGCGCCGGCGACGACGAACCGGACGGGGTCGCGGTGGGTCGGGGCGGGAGCAGATTCCACCCGGTCACCGGCGGTGCCACGGTGCTCGGGGCCGTGCTGCCGGGGTGCGGCCGGGAGGCGGCCGGGGCGGGCACTCGGTGGCCGTGGCCGGTCGCCGCCCGGATGGCCACGGTGCCACCGGCGGCCAGCAGCACCACCGCCGCCGCGGCCAGGATCGGCAGCCGCCAGCCGGGTTCCGGCCGGCCGGGTGGCTGCGTTCGAGTCAGGCCGGATTCGGTGAGCTGCTCGGCCTGCGCCCGCAGCGCCTGCCGGATCCGGGTGTCGAGGTCGTTCATCGGTCCTGTCCCAACATGGTCGCGAGGGCGGCCCGGCCGCGGGAGGCGTTCGACTTCACCGCGCCGACCGAGATGCCGAGCGTCCGGGCGATCTCGGCCTCGCCGAGTTCGGACCAGTACCGCAGCAGCAGCACCTCCCGCTGCCGGTCCGGCAGCCGGCGTAATGCGGCCAGCACCTCGGCATGCTCGGCGGACAACAGGCTGGTGGCCTCGGCGGATTCCGTCGTCAGCGCCGACTCGTCCGGCTGCGGGAAACGGCGGGTGGTCCGCCGCCGGCGCAGCATGGAGCGGGCGCCGTTCACGGTGGCGGTACGCAGGTAGCCGGCCGCCGCGTCCGGACTCCGTAGCCGCTGCCAGTGCCGGTGCAGCCCGGCGAAGGCGTCCTGCGCGATGTCCTCGGCGCTCTCCCGGTCGCCGACCAGCAGGTAGGCGAGCCGGACCAGCTGCAACCGGTGTTCCCGGTAGAGCCGTTCCACCGCCTGATCGGCCGACTCGGGTCGGGCGCGAGGTGGGTCGAGCGCCTCGCCGGCCGTCATGGCTGCCGTCCTCATGGCTGGCGTCCTCCCCGACCGGTGAATCCGGTCCTGAAAGGCAAGACGTCTGGCCGCCCCTATGGTTGCAGCCGGATCGTGGGCGTGGCAGCCGTTTCCGAAGCCGTGGGTACGGTGGGGTGATGGTCTTTATCGGCGGTTGGCGACGACGGCGCGGTTACGGCGGAAACGGCCGGTACGGCTACGGCCCACCGCCCGGTTACTACGGCCGTTCGCCGTACGGCAGTTCCTGTGCCCGCGACCTGTGCCTGGTGGAGAGCGGCTGCTGCCTGGCCGAGGCGCTCGGCTGTGGTCCGCAGCTCCGCCTGGTGGCACCCTCGGTCATCCGCCGGTCCGCCCGGGCAGCGCGATTGGCCGGCCCCGGCTCCGGCTCTTGGCTGGTGCGGTTCCTGCTGGCGGCCATTCGGCTCTACCAGACCGAGATCAGCCCGCGCCGCCCTCCGGTCTGCCGGTACTCCCCGACCTGCTCGCACTACGCCGCGCAGGCGCTGCGCCGGCACGGACTGCGGCACGGCGGCTGGCTCAGCCTCCGCCGGCTTGTGCGGTGCCGGCCGGGCGCGGCCGGCGGTCCGGATCCGGTGCCCTGAGTCAGCTCGGCACGCTCTCCAGCCGCTCAGCTCGGATCAGCTCGGCACGGTCTCCAGCCGCTCCGCCCGGATCAGCTCGCTCAGCCGGCCGGCCTCGGTACGGGTAGCGGCCAGCAGATCGAGCACCTCGCCCTTGGTGCGGGCCGGCGCATCGTTCCACCGGGTCAGGTCGCGCAGGTGGCTGAACCGCACCGCGGGCGGCGGGCACCAGGCCAGGCTGTCGCCGTCCAGGCCGTACAGGGTGCTCCAGGTCAGATCCAGGGCGCGCTGCACCAACTGGCTGGTGAACGCCCGCCGGCCGCCACCGGCATGCACCACCGCACCGACCAGGCAGGCACCGGTAACCGTGTCATGGTCGCCGGAATCGTGCCCGCCGCTCGGCGCGTCCTCGGCGCTGCGGTAGCGGTACCAGCCGTACTGGACCCAGCCGCCCTCGATCACCGTGCCGGCCCGCTGGACGAGCTCGGCGATCTCCCGCAGCTCGAGCAGCCGGGCGGTCAGCCGGTCCCGCCGGGCCATCGCCCGTCGCCTGGCCAACCGGCCGCGCAGGGTCTCTCGGCGAGGTGCTGGTGGTGCCGGACGTACCGGCGTCGTCATCGTCATCGAATCTCCCCCCGGATCCTCTGCCGAGTCCGTTACGACTATTCGCGGTTGGTGTAGACCCGCGTGGGTTTGACCAGCACTGCCGCTCGCCGCTGCTCGGCCATCACCCGATCGTATTCGTCCCAGTCGTCATGGGTACCCCCTGCGGACCGAAAGATTTCCCGGAGCAGGCCCGGCAGCTCCTCGGCGGCCAGCCACGGCTGCGGGTCGTCCGGACCGGCGAGTTCCGCATCGCCCTCCACCGTCGCCCACTGCCAGCCGTCGCGGAAGGTCACCGCCAGCTGCGGACGTCGGCGCAGGTTGGCCAGCTTCACCTTGCCGTAGGTGACGAAACCGAGGACCTCCTCGCCGGTGGCCGGGTGCGGCAGCAACCCGACGTTGACCAGCGATGCCTGGATGGTCTCGTCCGCGCGCAGGGTGGCCACCACCGCCAAGCCGTGCTCGTCGCGCGCCAGCGCGAACGCTTCGTCCAGCGTGGTCATCGGCATCGGCCTCCTTCAACTAGAACCGGGCGAAACGCGTGCTGAGCGGTCACCAGTCGCTCAGCCGAATCCTCGAATCCATCAAGATCGCCCATGTGTATGACGCGCCCTGCCGCTCTTTCAGCTCGGAGGGAGAGGACGCAGGCATGAACGCGAGAGCCTTCTCGAAGTTGGAGCGAGAGAGGTTCCGCACCGTTCGATCGACGAGGAGGAAATTTCCAGGAACCTCATACGTGAACGTCAGCCCGGTGACGGTCGTGAACACCTCGCCCGCATGCCGACGAATCCGCTCCCAGACCTGCTCGAACTGAATCATTCATTCACTCGCTCTCAACGACCTTGAACGGCCGCCGCTCGTCGAGCCACGGCAGCGACTCCGACGTACCCGAAAGCTCTCCGGTGTCTTGGAGGTCCGCGAGTTCACGCTAGGACATTCCGCCACTCCTCGACAGTTGCTACTCCCACTCGATGGTGCCGGGCGGCTTGGAGGTGATGTCCAGCACCACCCGGTTCACCTCCCGCACCTCGTTGGTGATCCGGGTGGAGATCCGCTCCAGCACGTCGTACGGCACCCGGGTCCAGTCGGCGGTCATCGCGTCCTCCGAGGACACCGGCCGCAGCACGATCGGGTGGCCGTAGGACCGTCCGTCACCCTGCACCCCGACCGAGCGCACGTCGGCCAGCAGCACCACCGGGCACTGCCAGATCTCGCGGTCCAGGCCGGCCGCGGTCAGCTCGGCGCGGGCGATCGCGTCGGCCCGGCGCAGCACCTCCAGCCGCTCGGCGTCCACCGCCCCGACGATCCGGATACCCAGCCCCGGCCCGGGGAACGGCTGCCGCCAGACGATCCCCTCGGGCAGCCCGAGTTCCAGGCCGACCCGGCGCACCTCGTCCTTGAACAGCGTGCGCAGCGGCTCGACCAGCTTGAACTGCAGGTCGGACGGCAGGCCGCCGACGTTGTGGTGGCTCTTGATGTTCGCCGTACCGGTGCCGCCGCCGGATTCCACCACGTCCGGATACAGCGTGCCCTGCACCAGGAACTCGAACGGCGGCCCGTCGCCCGCCGCGGCCAGCAGCTCCCGCTCGGCCTGCTCGAACGACCGGATGAACTCCCGGCCGATGATCTTGCGCTTCTCCTCCGGGTCGGTGACCCCGACCAGGGCGTCCAGGAACTGCTGCCGGGCGTCCACGATCTTCAGCGACACTCCGGTGGCGGCGACGAAATCCTGCTCCACCTGCTCGGCCTCGCCGGCCCGCAGCAGCCCGTGGTCGACGAACACGCAGGTGAGCTGATCGCCGATCGCCTTCTGCACCAGCGCCGCGGCCACCGCAGAGTCGACCCCGCCGGACAGCCCACAGATCACCCGGCTCGTCCCAACCTGGTCCCGGATCCGCTGCACCTGTTCGGCGATGATGTTGGCGTCGGTCCAGTTCGGCTGCAGCCCGGCGATGTCGTACAGGAAGTTCCGCAGCACCTGCTGGCCGTGCTCGGTGTGCAGCACCTCGGGGTGGAACTGCACCCCGGCGAACCCGCGGCCGGCGTCCTCGAAGGCGGCCACCGGGGCCCCGGCGCTGCGTCCGGTGACCAGGAAGCCGTCCGGGGCGCGGGTGACCTCGTCGCCGTGCGACATCCAGACCTGCCGGGAGCCCGGCTGGCCGGCGAACAATCGGCCCGGTTCGAGCACGGTGAACGAGGTCCGGCCGAACTCCGAGCCGCCGGTGTTGGCCACCTCGCCGCCCAGCGCCCGGGCCATCGCCTGGAAGCCGTAGCAGATGCCGAACACCGGCACGCCGGCCTCGAACAGCCCCGGGTCGGTGGCCGGCGCCCCCGGGGCGTACACCGAGGACGGGCCGCCGGACAGGATGATCGCCTTCGGATTGCGTGCCAGCAGCTGCGACACCGGCATGGTCGACGGCACGATCTCGGAGTAGACGTTCGCCTCGCGGACCCGCCGGGCGATCAGCTGGGCGTACTGCGCTCCGTAGTCGACAACGAGGACGGTGTCGGTCTGCACCTTGCCAATTCTGGCAGAGTGGCCCGGCCGGCCCGCGCACCGCCGCTATGACGTGCAGCTCTGCCCCGTGGCGCTGCCGCCGCTGCGACCTGGCGCGCCGCCTCGGTGCGTCCGCCACCGGCCGACCCGGAACCAGGCACTATGGCGAGGTGACCAGCGATGACCAGCTGACCGGCCCGGCCAGCAAGGTACGCACCCGGCTCTGGCGCAACGGCGTGCTGGAGAAGGAGGACTTTCCGTTCGCCGACATCTCGGACTACCTGTGCCAGGACGACTGCGTGGTGTGGGCCGACCTGACCGACCCGGACGACGGCCTGCTCGACCAGCTCGGCGAGGAGCTGTCGTTGGACAAACTGGCCATCGAGGACGCGGTGGCCCATTTCGAACGGCCCAAGGCGTCCCGGTACGCCACCCACCTCTTCCTCAGCGCCTACGCCCTGCGGCTCGACCGGGACACCGGCGAGCTGGAGCTCGGCCAGGTCTCGGCCTTCGT
>DASUAC010000145.1:0-2902 GCA_035763985.1 Jatrophihabitans sp.
GACCGGGGTGGCGCTGGTGGCGGTGGCGCCGGGGGAGGGGCTGGCCGACCTGTTCCGGTCCGAGGGGGTGCTGGTGGTCGACGGCGGTCCCACCGACAACCCGTCCACCGCCGAGGTGCTGGACGGCATCCTGAGCACCCGGGCGGCGCAGGTGATCCTGCTGCCGAACGCCTCCGCGGTCGGCGGGGTGGCCGAGCTGGCGGCGCAGCAGGCCCGGGAGCAGGGCGTGGTGGTGGCCGTGGTGCCGACCAAGTCACCGGTGCAGGGACTGGCCGCGATCGCGGTGCACGACGAGCAGCGCCGGTTCGAGGACAACGTGATCGCGCTGGCCGAGGCGGCCGCCGCGACCCGGTTCGCCGAGGTCACCATCGCGGTACGGGACTCGCTCACGCTGGCCGGCCGCTGCTCGGCCGGGGACGTGCTGGGGCTGATCGACGGCGAGGTGGTCGAGATCGGCTCGGACGTGGCGGAGATGGGCATCAGCCTGGTGCGGCGGCTGGTGGACGCCGGTGGCGAGCTGGTCACCGTACTGTCCGGCGCCGACAGCGGTGCCGCGGAGGCGGCGACCGCGGTGGCCGGGCACGTCCGGGCCCGGTTGCCGTTCGTCGAGGTTTCCAGTTATGTCGGCGGCCAGCCGCACTACCCGCTGCTGATCGGCGTCGAGTAGGGCTCAGCGTTGGCAGCAGGCGTTGTCAGGCTTATCTGGCAGAGTTGGGGCATGCCTACTCGCGCCGATCGCCTGGACGGCGTCGTCGGCGGCAAGACGGCCAAGGCCATCGAGAAGGCGTTCGGCCTGACCACGGTCGGCGAGTTCATCCGGCACTATCCACGGCGGATGAACAAGCGCGGTGAGCTGACCGATCTGGCCGCGCTGGCCGAGGGTGACGAGGTCACCGTGCAGGCCGAGATCGAGTCGGCCAGCGCGCGGCGCATTCCCGGCCGCAAGCTGAACATCCTCGAGGTGACGATCCGATCCGGCCGGTCCAGGGCCAGCCTGAGCTTCTTCAACCAGCCGTGGCGCGAGCGCGACCTGCGTCCCGGCCGGTACGGGCTGTTCGCCGGCAAGGTCAGCCGGTTCCGGAACAAGATGCAGCTCAACCAGCCGGACTACCTGCTTTTCGACGAGATCGACGAGCTGGAGCAGGCCGACTTCGCCAACAGCATGATCCCGGTCTATCCGGCGGCGGCCGGCCTGCCGTCCTGGGCGATCGCGCGGGCGATGGAGCAGGTGCTGGCCATGCTCGACCCGGTGCCGGAGACGCTGCCGGTCGAGGTGCTGGCGACCCAGGGGCTGATGGCGCTGGACGAGGCGCTGCGCCAGATCCACCGCCCGGACGATATGGGCAAGTGGCACAAGGCAAAACATCGGCTGAAGTTCGACGAGGCGTTCGGGGTGCAGCTGGTGCTGGCTCAGCGCCGGCACCGGATCGCCGCCAATCCGGCGGTGGCCCGGCCGCGGGTGGCGGGCGGGCTGGTGGATGCCTTCACCGAGCGGCTGCCGTTCCAGTTCACCGGTGAGCAGACCGAGATCGCGGCCTCGATCGAGCGGGAGCTGTCCGCCGAGCATCCGATGCACCGGCTGCTGCAGGGCGAGGTCGGTTCCGGCAAGACGGTGGTGGCGCTGCGGGCGATGTTGCAGGTGGTCGATGCCGGGGCGCAGGCGGCGCTGCTGGCGCCCACCGAGGTGCTGGCCGCGCAGCATGCGGTGACGATCACCGATCTGCTCGGCGAGCTGGCCCAGGCCGGCACGCTGGGCGGCGCCGAGCAGGGCACCCGGGTGGTGCTGCTGACCGGCTCGATGTCGGCGGCGACCCGCAGACAAGCGCTGCTGGACGCGGCGTCCGGCGCGGCCGGCATCGTGGTCGGCACGCATGCGCTGATCCAGGACCAGGTGCAGTTCGCCGACCTCGGCATGGTGGTGATCGACGAGCAGCACCGGTTCGGGGTGGAGCAGCGGGACGCACTGCGCAACAAGGCCACGACCCCGCCGCACATGCTGGTGATGACCGCGACCCCGATTCCGCGCACGGTGGCGATGACCGTGTTCGGTGATTTGGAGGTGTCGGAGCTGCGTGAGATCCCGGCCGGCCGCCAGCAGATCGTCAGCCGGGTCGCGCCGATCGCCGAACACCCTTCCTGGTACGACCGGATCTGGCAGCGGGTTACCGAGGAGGCAGCCGCCGGACGGCAGGCCTTCGTGGTCTGCCCGCGGATCGGCGAGGACGACGAGCTGGAGGACATCGGCGCCGCCGCGGACGAGGACACCGCCCAGGTCAGCTCGGTGCTGTCGCTGTATGCCCAGCTCTCGGCGAACGAACTGGCCGGGCTGCGGGTGGGGCTGCTGCACGGCCGGATGAGCACCGAGGACAAGGCCGTGGCGATGAACTCCTTCGCCGCCGGGGCGCTGGACGTGCTGGTGGCCACCACGGTGATCGAGGTGGGCGTGAACGTGCCCAACGCGACCCTGATGGTGATCATGGACGCCGACCGCTTCGGGGTGTCCCAGCTGCACCAGCTGCGCGGCCGGGTGGGCCGGGGCAGCCACGGTGGCACCTGCATCATGCACACCCAGTTGCCCGGCGGCCATCCGGCCGTCGAGCGGCTGCAGGCGGTGGCGAAGACCAACGACGGCTTCGAACTGGCCGAGCTGGATCTGCAGACCCGGCGGGAGGGCGACGTGCTCGGCGCCGCCCAGTCCGGCCGGCAGTCCGGGCTCAAGCTGCTGTCGCTGCTGGCCGACCGGGACACCATCGAGCTGGCCCGGCAGGAGGCCCAGCAGATCATCGACAGCGATCCGACGTTGGAGAATCACCTGCAGTTGCAGGAGTTTCTCTGGGACGCCTTCGACTCCGAACGCACCGAGTACCTGCACAAGTCCTAGCTGGGGCGACTACTGCGGGCT